>JAOUKJ010000597.1 GCA_029882675.1 Cyclobacteriaceae bacterium | reverse complement strand
TGCTTCCGAAGACCTTGTCGTGGTTCAATTTGATCAGATACCCTCCATTGCCGTGGCCGGCCCGGATCAGAATTTATGCACAACAAACAGCACATTGGAAGCAACTATACCCGCTGTAGGTACAGGGGAATGGTCCATCCTATCCAACCCTGATGGCTTGGGAGTTATTAATGACCCCTTTAGCCCCTCTTCAACATTTTCAGGATCCGCTGAACAAACCTACATCTTACGATGGACCGTATCTAATGGCCCGGTCTGTCTGTCCAGTTCAGATGACATCACCATAGCATTCGGACCAGACATACCTGCTCCTATAATAAGTGGGGCCACCGATGTATGTATTGGAGAGCAGGTAACATATACTATCCCCGGGGGCAATCCTGCCCTTTTTAATTATATTTGGGATATCTCATCACTCCCGGCATCCACCGATGTAATACCCGGATCCGGCAGCCCATACCAGTTCATTACCCTACAAATCAATGAACCCTTCAATGCCGCATTGTCTGTCATTCAGGAAGATAAAAAAACAGGCTGTCAGGGATCTGCCGGTAATGTTTTGATTATGAGCTATGACATTCCTGATATTACACTAACAAGCTCCGCAAGCAACCTGTCACAGTGTCTGGGAGAGGAAATTACATTTACAGCCACTGATAATAAAGGTGTGGCCACCAGTTATGAATTCCTTTTGAATGGTGTCACAGTCCAGTCCGGCCCATCGCCGCAATACATCACCAGCGTTTTGCCCGAAATCAATAGTGTCGTGGCCATAGGTTATACGAATAAGTGCCCTTCCTTAGCAACACCCCCAATTTCTATTCTAATCCACCCGCTGCCAAATGTGTATAATGTGACAGGGGGTGGCGAAATATGTTTGGGTTATGATGGTCTCCCCATTGGGCTAAACTCCTCTGATAATAATGTCAATTACAAGCTGATACGTAATGGCGTAATACTGGGTATACCGCTCGTGGGCACTGGGGGAGCTATCAATTTTCCGCCGCAAAATGCACCAGGCTTGTATACTATAATTGCGACCACGGAAAATAACTGTGTCCTGCAAATGAATGGCGAGACTGAAATCCTCGTTAAGCAACCGCCCACCGCGTTCAAAGTAAACGGTGGAGGAGATATTTGTGAAGGTTCCACAGGCGCAATAATAACACTGAATGGTTCAGAAAACGGGATCAATTATCAGCTATGGATAAATAACAACAACACAGGTGCCTCTCTTCCTGGTACGGGTACCATGTTGAGTTTTGGCTATCAGACTGCGGAAGGAACTTATGAAATAAAGGCGATAAACCCTTCTTCCGGGTGTGAGAAGAACATGAGCAGTAATGCGAAAATAAAATACCTAAAATCGCCCCAGGTCATCGTGGACAACACAACACCTGAAATTTGTAGTGGAAGCACAACTCAAATTCATGTGCAGGCAGATGACCCCACCTTAAAATATACCTGGAGTATTACAGTAGATGATGGCATAATCGGTGCGGTGGAACAAAATATACCGACTCAAGACCTTTCTGTTATCGCTCAACAACTAAATAATATAAGTAACCAACCCAAAAGAATTACATATCACTTATTGGCTGAAGGTGCCTGTGCAGGGAATGAAGAAAATATTCAGGTTGTGGTCAACCCCCTTCCCGGCATACAATTAAGTGGAAATGAAAATGTATGTTTGGGAGAAACAGCCCGTATTCAATTCGACAGTCAAGGCTCCGCCCCTTTTTCAATTACCTATACTGATGGCACCAGCACTTTTACGCTGGAACAAGCTTCCCAAACGGAAATCATCACTGTCAGCCCGGAAAAAACAACAACCTACTCGGTTATTAATATTATAGATAATGCAGGATGCACCCTTTCTCCAACAACGGCCACACATACTTTAAATATAGATCAAACCCTGGCTTCTTTTGAAATACCCTCCTCTTCTACAGGTTGCGGACCCCTGGAAGTCCTATTCAGAAATACTAACATCCGCGAAGGAGTGGATTACACCTGGTCATGGGGTGATGGATCAAATGAACAGATTTCATCAGATGAATACATTACCCATACGTTTATTAATAATACCAATACCTCCTCACTTTCCTTCAAAGTCACATTAACAGCCATAAATACCCAAGGCCTTCAATGTGAAAGTGTTTTCTCAGAGACCATTAAGGTTCTGCCTGAATTTAACGTAGCGGTTACGCCCGATATTACCGAAGGTTGCGGACCCCTTACTGTTGTGTTTTCGAATAACTCAATAGCAGCAAATGACCACTTATGGTATTACCGCCTGAAAGGCAGTATGGAAACAATAGAAGAACTAAAGGAAGAGAGTCCTTCTTTCCTACTTAATAACAACACTTCCAAAAGCCTGACTTATGAAGTGGTTTATGAAGGAAGCAATGGCTTTTGCCATGCTACGGTAATTACTGATATACTCGTTTATCCGGAAATAAACGCTTCATTTCGTGTGAATGACAATGAAACTGCTTCAAGCATTTCCCTTGAAAATCAACCCCACGCTATTATAGAAAACAGGACGGCTAATAACCCGGGGTGGAGTTACTCCTGGGAATATGGCAATGGTGACAAAAGTAGTGGTTATGATCCCCTTTCACCTTATAACTATGGTAGTTATGGTGATTACCCCATTACCCTTACGGTATCTGAACCCCAGGGCAATTGCAGCGATGACCAACAAATTGTATTGCGTGTCGTTCCTGTAATTCCCGTGATTGATTTCGATGCCACCCCGCTGGAAGGGTGTCGCCCCCT
>JAOUKJ010000596.1 GCA_029882675.1 Cyclobacteriaceae bacterium | reverse complement strand
TTCTTCCCGTATAAAAAGCAATGGGGAAATCGGGACGGTCAGGTGGAACGGGGAAAATGCTGGAACGGCTAATCTGGACTATATTGCGCGTCATATCAAATTGCAAAAAGGTGACACAGTAGTGACATCGGGCTTTAATGCCGTATTTCCACCCGGAATTTTAATCGGTACAATAGGTGATTTTGACCTGACAGCTGATGAAATGTTTTATCAAATTGATGTGTCGCTGAGTACGCCATTCAACAGTCTGTCTTATGTTTACATCGTCGAAAATAAATTGAAGCAGGAAATAGATTCATTATATTCAGTGTTTTAACTTATGAAAATACCGGCTGTTAAATACATACTGATGTTTATCATCTTTGCCTTGGTACAAGGGCTCATACTTAAAAATGTGGTATTATTTGATGCAGCTTTTTGCTTTTTGTATATCTTATTTATATTGATGCTTCCCATTGAATTGATGACGATCCCGGCGTTGATTATTGGCTTTGTAATCGGCCTGACCATCGATAGTTTTTATGATACCGGAGGAATTCATACTTCTGCTATTCTGTTGATATCTTTTGTGAGGGAGAGATGGTTAAATATGATCGTCCCTCAGGGGGGGTATGAAAAGGGCGTTTCTCCTACACTTATGGTCGGGGGGCTGCAGTGGTTTGCGGGTTATGCCTTTCCATTAATTTTGTTGCATCATTTTGCATTGTTTTTTATTGAGGCCGGGGGATTTTCGCTTTTTCTTTTTACAATAAAAAAGGTATTTTTAAGTTCGATTTTCACATTTATAGTCTGTACGTTGGTATTGTTTACCTTTATGAAAAAGCAATAACGTCAAATGGGAAGGGAACGAAAGATAATCATTCAGATTTTTATTGTCTTAATAGGCGTAATATTCATTATGCGCCTGTTTAATCTGCAATTAATAGACGAGACCTTTGCTCAAAAGGCACAGGACAATATTATTCATAAAGAAATTGAATATCCATACCGGGGGCTTATTTACGATCGCAACGGTAAATTGTTGGTGTACAATAAGCCTGAGTATGATTTAATGATTATTCCCCGGGAAGCTGCTGAAACAGATGTGGATAAGTTTTGCGCGGTGTTTAACATCACCCGGGAACAGTATGCGGAACGGCACAAGGCAGCAAAAAAATTCTCTTCTATTCTTCCTTCTGTTTTTATTAAGCAATTATCTCACGAGCAGTTTGCCAGCGTGCAGGATTTGTTAATTGATTTCCCGGGTTTTAAAGTAAAGGCCAGAACAGGTCGGGCATATACCTATCATTCCATGGCAAATGCTCTGGGCTATGTCAGCGAAATTTCAAAGTCTAAATTGGACAGAGATACTGCCAATTATTACAAACAGGGTGATTATATAGGACAGACAGGCATTGAAGCGTATTATGAAGACTACCTCAGAGGCAAGCGAGGGATAAAATATAAAGTAAGAAATGTAAAGGGCGTAGATAAGGGGAGCTTTAAGGATGGAGAATATGATACACTCGCAGTTACCGGCCTTGACCTTAAAACGACAATTGACATTGACTTACAGCTTTATGGTGAAAAATTAATGGAGGGAAAATCAGGGAGTATAGTCGTCATAGAGCCGGCAAGTGGAGAAATACTTTCATTTGTTTCAGGCCCCTCGTATGATCCCACGTTACTCACTGGCCGTGAATATGGAAATAACTTCCAAAAAATAGCCTTAGATACAGCAAAACTTCTTTTCAACAGGCCTTTGATGGCCCAATACCGACCAGGATCTATTTTTAAAATCATACAGGCTATGATTGGACTAGAGACAGGGGTCATTACACCGCAAACCAGAATCACTTGCGATAGAAGGATCATTGGTTGTCATGGTGCACATAGCTATGAAGATTTGAAGGGCGCAATAACAAGATCCTGCAATCCTTATTTTTATTCAGTAATGAGACAAACCGTATTGCAGGGACGGTCAAAAGACATATATGAAGATAGTCGGTTGGGATTAAATGAGTGGAACAAACATGTGCGCAGCTTTGGTTTGGGAAAACCTCTCGGGATCGATTTACCGAATGAACAATCAGGCTTAATCCCGGACGCCGACTATTATGACAGAGCCTACAGGGGAAGGCCATGGAAGTTTTCAAATATATATTCTATTGCGATTGGTGAAGGTGAAAATATGGTAGTGCCTATACAGATGGCTAATTTCGCCACTATTGTTGCTAACAGGGGCCATTATTATATCCCGCATTTTGTGAAGGAAATTGGCGATAGTACCAGCCCACTTGATATGTTTAAAGAAAAACACATGACCTCAATCAATGAATCGCATTTTGAATTGGCAGCAGATGCAATGCAACAGGTGGTTGAAATGGGAACAGGTTTACGGGCAAGAATACCCGGGCTGGAGGTTTGTGGAAAAACGGGTACAGTACAGAATGATCCTCTTCCTGATCACTCTGTTTTTATTGCCTTTGCCCCTAAAATTGATCCGAAAATAGCGGTCTCCGTTTATGTTGAGGACTCTGGTCAGGGAGGACGAGCCGCCGCGGCAATCGCGGGCCTGATGATTGAAAAATATTTATATGGAGAAACAAAAAGGCAGTATATGGAAGACTTTGTTTTAAAAGGAGAATTTTTGTATTGAGAAGTCAGGGACTATATGGTAAAATTGATTGGCTGACGGTGATCATTTATGCGGTGATTGTGATTGCCGGATGGCTAAATATATATGCGGCAGTTTATGATGAAAGTGCACAGACTACCCTCTTTTCAATTTCAACAAATGCCGGCCGTCA
>JAOUKJ010000595.1 GCA_029882675.1 Cyclobacteriaceae bacterium | reverse complement strand
TACATTTGGCAAGGCAAATACTTTTTCATTCCAGGCATCGGTCACTTTTTTTGTATAGACTGTACTGAGGTCAAGGGCCGTTTTCTTCACCTCTCCGTTTTCCATGTTATAAGTATAGGCTTCAATGTCATCTACCTTTTCCCAAATCTGGTTCTCCTGATAAAAGGGCACACTCACCTCGCCATAATCGTACCCGGCCTTATTGAAAATTTTAATTCGGGTGATCCTTTTAAATATTATTTCCGGGCCATCGTCCTGCCTCACAATATCCGCCTGGCCCTTATCAAAAATAATCAGTGCTTCCGCATCCGGGTCTTTGGCATAACTTTTCATCATCAGTTCTTCCCGGGTAATTTTACCCATTTCCTGTATAATATCCTGTGGGAAACCAACCAAACTAAGCAGACAAAAAAGGAGGGTAGTGTATTTCATTATTTTTGAATATTTACATCGCTCAATATAATCAGGTTTTTGTTTTCCAGGACGGCAATGGCCTGGTGAAAAGCATAAAAGTCATTGTAGTCATCCAGCGTGTAATCCCCTGCAAACAAAACATACTTTCTCATGAAAAAAAGGCGGTTGCTTTCGGTACGAGAAGCTATTTGATAACTTCCAAAGCGCGAAGTGAGCAGGGTATCGGACAAATTGTTTTTGGCCAGCATGGAAGGAGACAGGGTAAAAATAACACTGTCCTGCTTATTAACGGGGAAATTAATGCGTATGGGAAACTTTCTGTCATGTGGCTTGTCCAATTTTGGCAATATCAACTCAGGTTGTCTGATCACCTGATTATTTCCATAACGTACTCCAATTTTTGCGATGGACATATTGCCGGACAGGGTAATGACTTGATCATCCCGATCATGTTTATTTAAGTGCCAGTCGTCAAAAGTTACACCTTGTCCAAAACGCTTCATAATGAGGTCTTTGTCATCGGGATTGAAATTATGCTGAACATAGTTTAACTGTTCAAACTCATCGCCTTTAAACAGCCCATTAAACATCAAATGACCACTTAGGTCATCACCGATGGAATAGTGGTATGTTCTGATTTCCTGCACTTCGTTCAAATTCAACGCAGGTGTTCTGATTAGCCTGCTTTGCTCCCCATCCACCAACAGGGCCAGCCTGTTTTGGGTGAATGTACCCAGATATCCGAATGGATTGATGTTGCTCGTGTTTTCCAGCCAAAGGGTATCATGAGCTAATGGCACGGCAAGAATCACGTGGTTAAATTGCTGACCGGGCAATTCGGTGATGAGCCGTTTCGGATTTTCACCGGCGAATATCTTGACATAATAGGACGGTATACCCACATGGGCCAGTAGTGACTTCATATAGTTGGTGAGGGCCTTGCAATCTCCATATTTGTTGGTAGCCACATATTCTGCCGGGTAGGGTTTCAATCCGCCAATGTCGATAGACACATTGATGTAACGCGTATTGTCCTGCATATAGTGGTAGAGTGTCCTGACCTTTTCTTCTACAGTACTGAGGTGCCTTGTAAGTTCCTCAACCTTTAATTTTTCGCTGACAGGCAGGTTGCCCAGTCCTTCGTTGAGCCTCGCCTGCCATGCGCCATAACCCGCCCAGCTTTCCTGGCTGCCGGTAAGGCCATAATCAAACTGATGTGGTAAAATAATCACCTTTGGCAAAAGTGATGACCGTGGTGGAGCCAGGGTTTCCGCGTCAAGTGAACCTTCGAATTCACCCCTCCAGATATAGCGCACATTACCATTTTCAGTGATTTCCTTTTGTGGTGAAACAGGCAGGCTGGAGTGAATATTAACGGGGTAGTCCGGGGGAAGTTCAACAGAAAGCACAGCAGAACGAACGGGGACTCTGTAGTTAACGACAGGCGTCCATTCAGTGATATACAGAAACTCGGCATGGATTGAAGTATAACTATAGAACAGGGTATAAGGATATTCGTTATGCCTGAGGTTAAACCGTTTTACATATTGGTCTTCATAGATGGAAATGTCAGACACATCACTCACCTCTTCAATATCTTTATTTTTGAGCTTTCTTACCAACTCTCCTCTTTTGTCTCTTATGCCTCCTTCCAGGGCATAAATTTTTTCCCCTTCACTAAAAGGGATGGCAATTCCACCATTACTTTCACCCTCGCGTTTATTGATTTGAATTTCAAAGAAGTGGTTGGTAGTGCGTATGCCTTTGTTTACTGTAATCGTAGTCCGGTAGGTTAAAAATTCAGCCGGGGCCTGCTGTGCGACCAGGGATGTCCAGGGTAAAAGGAATACTAATAATATACTCAGGTAAATTATTTTCAACGTTACGTTTTGGTTTCAGTCCACTAAAATCATTAATGCATAAATTAATACAAATATTAATTACATGGCAATTTTATAGAAGAATAAAATGCTAACCTTTGCATTTATTGATTTTAGTACAGACTTATACTGTTGTGGCCATATTACCCGACAGCTTTACCATGAAGGCCTGATGCCCGGAGCATAGGGAAATCTCATTTTCATATATTCTTCCAGGGCACCTTCCGGTTGTTCAATATCTGCGGGAAAGGGCATTTCGGAAAATTGTTGAAAGTACAGGAGACAGGAATTCCGCCACCAGCGGGCCTCTTCCGATTGAATTTTTAGTAAAGCAGTTACCTGTTGAAATTGTTCACCATTAATTTCCCCGTCAAGGCCGGACCATCGTTTTTTCATCTCATCCGTTGCTTTAACACCCTCATCATATTTATAGCACAGTTCTTCCCATAGTGATCGGCCTGACTGCATGGTATAGTCCCAGGGCAAATGATGAAACCACAAG
>JAOUKJ010000593.1 GCA_029882675.1 Cyclobacteriaceae bacterium | reverse complement strand
CTTAACCCAATTTGATAATCAATATCGAACCGATGGTCGGGATTGAGCTCTTTTACCCGGAGAAAATATTTGGCAGCTTCTTGCTTATCGGTCGTAATGAGATAAAACTGTGCTGTTTTAAGATTTGCTGTTATATTGTTAGGATCTAAATCTGCTGCAAATTTATACAAATCCCTGGCTTCTACCTCGGCGCGGGTATCGGCCATCATCAAATCTCCCTGCTCCATATACAATAGGGCCATCTCAGCATCTTCCGGGGAAGTTTGTGCCAACAGGGGCTGATAACTTAGTTGTATTAAAACAACAAAGAGTACGAGTAGGAAATTTTTTTCCCATTTAAGATTGTGCATGACTAAAAAAATAGCGTTAAGCCTGTCCTTTAAAAAATATTTTCCTATTGAATCCTTACACATAGTTACTCGCCTGTTGTTTACATAGGAAAACAATGTTATACCTGATATTTAATTAAAAATGATCCTTTATCAACTTATCAGTACACGTAAATTACACGAATAATGGCTAAAATTAAAAATATTTTTAACTTAAAAGCACAATATGGCCTAAAAAGGTGATTTGTTGACGTAAAAACACCTGAATATGATGAGCAGAAATTGACCTTTCCGAATAATACTGCCACGGAAATAGGCCCTGCATGCGATATTCCTTTAACTTTGTGCCGGGTAAGAAGAAATGACAGGAATGCTAAAAATCAGATAAAATGCTGGATAATAATTATGAAATAAAGCAAGCTGAATTTGAAAAGAGCAGCTCCAGGATAGGCGAATGTCCGGACACAAACCACAGTGAAGTGGCTTTTATCGGGCGCTCCAATGTGGGAAAATCTTCCCTGATCAACCTGCTCACCAAACGTCGGAAGCTGGCCATGATCAGCAGAAAGCCAGGCAAAACCCGCCTTATTAATCATTTTCTGATAAACGAAAAGTGGTATCTGGTAGATCTCCCCGGCTACGGTTGGGCACAGGTGAGCAAAACAGAAGTGGCCAAATGGGAAAAAATGGTGCACAACTATTTACTCAAAAGGGAAGCCCTGCGTATGGTTTTTGTGTTGGTAGACATCCGGCACGATCCCCAGCCATCTGACGTGAAAATGATCAATTGGTTGGGTGAAAATGGCTTGCCCGTAGGTATTGTTTTTACCAAAACAGATAAAATAAGCAAAAATAAGGTAGCTGCCAGTATTAAGAAATTTGGACAATCCCTGACAAAATTTTGGGATCAATTACCCCCAACATTTAAAACTTCGGCCACCAAAGGAGAGGGACGAGAAGAATTGTTGGAATATATTAATAAACATTGCCTTTGAATTTCTTAATATTGCAACAACTAAATTATAAATGATCGTTATTTATGCAGCTAAGTGAAATTGCCTCGGTAGCAGGCAAAGGTGGACTATTCAAAATCCTGAAACCTACGCGAACAGGTGTTGTCCTTGAATCGATGGATAAACAGAAAAAAAAGCTTATTGCTTCTGCCCACCATAGGGTCTCTACACTCAATGAAATCTCCATCTACACGACCAGCGCTGAAGGTTCCAGGCCACTGGCCGAGGTGTTGAAAAAAATATACGAAGACTTTGCCGATGACCCCGGGATTGATAGCAACACCGACCCGGAAGAACTAAAGGGTTTTATAAAACATATCGTGCCTGAGTATGATGAGAGCCGGGTGTATGCTTCTGATATCAAAAAACTGGTGAGCTGGTACAAAATCATCCTGAAGCAAGCGCCTGAAATTCTCAATGGTGAAGCCGATGCCGAAGCTGATGCCAAAACCGAAACCCCTGAAGAAGGGAACAATGAATGAGGATAAAACCATTGAGCAACTTTCTGCGCTGATCACCAAAGATTTTAGCCTGGAACAATCTGAGGTTCCTGTACTTACCCACTCTTATGATGCGCTGCGGACACACGTGATAAGGGTGGTAAAGAATATGCTCGATCACAATTTCAGTCTTTTACTTACAGCCCTTTACCGCATCGATGTGAGTGAACAGAAGGTAAAGGAAACCCTTGCTGTGGCCGATCCTTCAAAAATGGCCGAAATACTCGCTGACCTGATACTTGAAAGGGAAATGGCGAAAGTTTTAACCCGACAAAAGTATAAATAGTATTCATCCATATAGTAAGGATCCTGGTTCATTACGTTTTTTTTGGCGTTTTCCCACCTCCGCCTGCGGAAGGGAAACGAAAAATAGATACTTTATAAACAGACTCTAATCCTACTTTGTTAAGTTTCCTTCTGGGTGGAAAAATTTTTCTCGCGGAGACGCAGAGAAGCAAGTTTTGCGCGGGGGCGCGCAAAACATTCAAATTGGATTTTTCATAAGTTGACAAAGTAGGGCTAAATACCTGCGGATAGGAGTAAAACGGTCTTAAAAAGAAAGACAATCCTATTGTACACCTACTTCGTGTTTAAAACTATTAATATGATTGATTAATGCTTCCTGCCAGGATATGTCTGCATCCCATTCCGTACCTAAAAAGGTAGTCCCGGAGCGCAGGTGCTTAATGTAAAATTTAAAGACCTTATCCGTGATGGGAATGGTCTTGACGGCACTGGCATCATTGCGCCATTTAATAGTTACATAATCTGTTACCCCTTGTTCTTTCGAGTACTTAAGCAGGTCTTTCACCAGTTCGCCCGGACCTTCAACGTACCGAAATACATAGGAATAACCCATTCGGGTCAGTTCTACATCAGAGTCCAGCGCATCTACTAGCCCAAACTCATACGGATAGTGTTGCCGCAAAGTCTCTACCAGCAAACTGTCTTCTGTTGCT
>JAOUKJ010000594.1 GCA_029882675.1 Cyclobacteriaceae bacterium | reverse complement strand
AACGATGGGCGAAGCATAAAAACCCTCATCGCCTTCATATTCCCATAGCAGTTCACCGGTTTTGGTATTATAGCATGCAATCACCCCATAACTAGTCGGTACAAACAAAACATCACCGGCCACAACAGGACTGGCGACTTCTGAGAGGTATTCATTGGACTCCCACAATATAGCGGGCGTTTTGCCGGGTTTTATAGCGACCAGTTTGGCATATTCATTCACGGCATACACAATACCGTTTTGGTAAGCGGGAGATGGCCCTACTTCGCCATACATACATTCAATGGCCCACAGTTCTTTTCCGGTTTGCGGATCATACGCTGCCACATGGGGGCTTGAAGACAGTACCAGTTCGTAATGGTCGCCCACCTTGGCTAAGATAGGGGAGGCCCAGGAAATTTTAGAAGTCCGGGCCGTCTGCCAAACCTGCTTGCCTGTGTGGACGTCCAGAGAAAGAACCGTACCGGCTTTATTGGTATCAAATTGTATCAGGAGCTGATCCTTCCATACCAGTAGGGATGAAGAGTGTCCGTAGTGGTTGTCGGGCAGGCCAACATTTTTTTTCCATATTTCCTTTCCATTTAAATCCGTACATATAATGTCGCCTGTGGCAAAGATGGCGAATACGTACCTTCCATCTGTGGTTGCCGTAGGCGCAGCATAGCCCGTGTCTTCGGTTGGTTTTATCTGGCCGGCAGGTCGTGAAAGACCAGATACCTTAGCCTCCCATTTTTGTTTCCCGGTCTTTGTATCAAAGCAGAACAGCGACTGGTTGTTTTTATCGGCTCCGGTCAGAAAAAGTGAATTGCCCCATAAAATCGGTGAGTTGTAGCCATGTAAAGGCACTTTCGTTTTCCACACAATATTATTGCCCGAGGCCCCGTCCCAGGTGGTGGGTATATTTTTATGGTAGGACACACCCAGCCCCATAGGCCCTCTGAAAGAAGGGTAATTGCGATTGATGGTTGAGATATCAGGCGGAGAAGGGATTGCATTAGCCACTGGGACCTCATCAGTATTTGCCGCTTGTTCGTCAGAAACAAGATTATCGGCTTCTGACTCTCCTGCCAGAGAATCAGCGGGCGCCGTAGCCGGGTCTTCAGAGATCGGGGTAGAAGGTGCCTCTGCTTCTTTATTTTGTATAGGTATGACTTCCTGAACGGGGAGTTTGTCATCTTCCAACTGAATTTCGGTCAAAGCATACGTTTCAGAGAGATGGTCAACCGATAAAAAGGAGGCCAAAATGGCGAACCCGAAAATAGCGGAAACACTATAAAGAAGCCATTTTCTGGAAATAATCAGGTCAACAATAATGCTGGGATCATTGGCCACAGGTTCAACAACCTTCAATTT
The DNA here is from genome assembly GCA_029882675.1 of Cyclobacteriaceae bacterium. Lineage (GTDB taxonomy): Bacteria > Bacteroidota > Bacteroidia > Cytophagales > Cyclobacteriaceae > JAOUKJ01. The sequence continues at coordinate 1,448 of JAOUKJ010000594.1, read as the reverse complement.
TGTAGTATGATAAATACGTAGTGCGGCGACCGTAACCAGCATACCTAAAACAAGTAAAACAGCACCTGATTGTATTTGCCATTGGCTGGTGAAATAAGCGTTTCTGACCATCAGGTCTAAGTTTCTGATTTCAACCTTAAGTGCCTCATTTCCGGAATCTTCCTGCAGCCTGTTTACCATGGCCTTGAGGACCTCACTGTCAATAGGGTCTGTGGTCACCAATTGCCAGTAATTCAGCAACATTACTACACATACAATGGTTGAAAATATGCCAGCAATATAAGCTGTACGTAATGCCAATATCAGTTTATCCTTTTCCTCCATCTAATTTGCTCATTATAGCGTCAAAATCTGGTTTTCCTACCGGACAATAATCCATACAACGTGCGCAACTCACACAATTTATCTTATCCGGTTGATAATCACCCCGGCCCCGGAACAAAGTCTTCCTAGTAAATATAATCGCAAAAGCGAGACCTAAAAAACCTCCCAGAAACCAACCTCCCGTTTTATACTGCTCCCGTATGGCAGATGCTTCAACAACCAGCTCATCCATAGTTTGTCCCGATGCCAGAAAGGTTTGAACATCGATATGGTCAATGTCGTCCTTTAATTCCGGGTTTGTGATCATGAGCTCGGCAAGGGCCACCGTATGGTTTGCTTTGGACAGAAAAACGTGTGAACTGGATACGATGTAACCCCCAACCAGCATACACACAGGGACTAACAAAGCAGAAATAAGAAACAGGTTGCGGTCTCTTTTTTCAGGTGGGGCTGCTGTTACCGGCACATTAATCGTGTCCATCGGGCAGGAATGTTCGCATAATTTGCAATCAACGCACTCAGTGGGTGTAATTGTTAAATGTTTTTTTGAAACGCTCGACATCCAGCTTAGCAGTACGCCATAGGGACAAAGGAACCTGCAATAAGGCCGTCCCACAAACATACCAATAACAAGAAAACTGCCGCCCAGTATAAGCATAGGGAAACTGGCGTCCATGCGGAAGATGCCTACAAAGGGATCATAACGGCAGATGATGAAATCTGTTTGTGTAACAGCATAGAGCACTGCAAGGCCCAGGTAAATATAGGGTATCAGGCCGAGCGCCCTCCTTATCCCGACAGGCAGGGCAATCGGTTTGATGATGATCAGATCCTGGATAGCGCCTAGCGGACAGGCCCCCCCGCAAAACACACGCCCGAAGAAAAGGGCGAAAAACAATGGCAGCATGAAAAATGCCAGGGTAGTTAATGAGATGGAATAATTGGGGTCTGCCAGTGAAAGGCTTACATTTTGGATGGATCCGATGGAGCAAATACATCCTTCTCTGTAAAAACCAAAATAGAGCAGGGTGAATATGGAAGTATATAACACATACCTGCGTGATCTTTTTTTAAGGATGAACCAGGTGGTCAAAGAAAGAACTACCAACAGGATACTTACATCA
>JAOUKJ010000084.1 GCA_029882675.1 Cyclobacteriaceae bacterium | reverse complement strand
TCAATCTTATGACGCCTTTGCCCTGGCCACCCTTGAAGACATTTATTCCGAACAAGCTTTAAATTCTTCCATCCATTATAGTGTGTATGATTTTAGTAGTTGTTATCTGGAAAACAAAGGTAACGGGCAGTTTGAAAGACGAAACCTGCCCGATGCCGCTCAAATTTCAGCCATTAACAGCCTGATTTCGGATGACTTCAACGGTGATGGACATCCGGATCTGCTGATTGCCGGAAACCTCTATGTGTCTGAGGTAGAGACTACACGTAGTGATGCCGGCATCGGGTTACTCCTTGCCGGTGATGGCCGGGGTAACTTTTCACCGGTACCCTATCGCAAGAGTGGTTTTTTTGCTCCATGGGACGTCAGGGCATTGGGTTTAATAAACAACAAAAAAGAGCCGTTGATCATCGTTGCCAACAACAACTTTAAAACACAGGTTTTTCAACTCAAAATTCCATAACAACCACCCCATCATTATTTCTGGAAACAATCAGCAGGTTCTGATTACCCGACCGGACAACTTCAAAATCCCGGATAGCCCCTTGCACAAAGAAGCCGGATTCCTGATAAGAGACCGGATTAAATCCTCCCTGCCCATCACCTGTCAGCAAGAGGCCGTAGCTGCCATCATATATTCCGGTTTCGGGTTTAGATTCATAAAAATTACCTCCCAAAAGAATGTCCTGTTTACCATCGCTGTTAAAATCATGGACAGCAATTCCATAAACTGGTGAAAACTGGGCCTGTAAAGGCAGTTCCTGCATCGTAAAGCCTCCTTTTTTATCATTGATAAATACCGCAGTCCTCAATGTATAAACATCAAGGGCATTAGACTCCTTCAATACCCCGGCTCCAAAGATATCTTCCATGGTTTGTCCCTGGTAATCAATGTGTCTGGGGTATTTTTTGTTTAAATGTGGCAGGGCGCTCACCAAGTCGGGAAGCAAAACCATGGGATATTGCTTTTCCCCGTTATAAGTGCAAAGTATTTGCTCGTAAGCTCCATTCAAATCAAAGTCGGATACGTACAGTGTAGCCGGTTTTTTTGGACTGGCCTTGAAACGGGAATTCAAGCCGTGATTTCCAGCGACCAGATCAGGGAACCCGTCATTGTTTAAATCACAGACAACCAAACGGTTCCACCAGCCGTGGGTACTGTCCAATCCCATGGGGATGGTCATATCTTCAAAACCAGTAGCTGTATTGCGAAAAATCCGGATTGGCATATAGTCTCCGGTGATGACAATATCCGGCCTCCCGTCCTGATCATAATCCAGCCAACCCGCATCATTGGCCATGCCCAATTTCTCCAAACCCCTGGCCAGGGTACTTGTCATGTTGGTGAATTTTCCGGTTCCGTCATTTTCCAGCAGGTAGCTCGTAGCCGGGCTGCCGTAATAATCAAGGTTGGATGCCGTAGCAACCAGGAGATCCGGATCGCCATCGTTGTCATAGTCTGCCGCCTGTATTGTGGCTGTGTTGGAACTTACTACCGTCCCGGGCATTGCATCGGCTACTTTGCTAAAAGCACCTGTTCCATTGTTCAGGTAGAGCCGGTTAGTTAGTATTGCAGCTTTGCCTGCATATTCACCACTGCCTACAATAAGGTCAAGGTCATCATCACCGTCTACGTCAAGCAATAAAGCATCCGAATCATTATAAATGGCGTCTTCAAATATTTCACGCTGCAAACTGGCGATGAAACGACCATCCGCCAATTGCATAAAAACAGCCCCCTGCTGACCTGAAGACCCACCAATAAACAGATCATCCAGACCGTCTCCATTAACATCCCCACGGGCCATTCGCGGGCCCCTGGTGGATTGCTTGAAGAATGCCAGGTGGCCTTCCCCGAAATTTATTAATGTATCTTCTTTGTGAGAAAAGTCGATACGTTGTTTTCCGGAAGGTTTAAAGATCATATCATCAGGTCTCGCCATTTCTTTACTTTCCGAAGGATGAACGGAATTTTTAAAATCAAACACCAGCACCTGGTTTACATCAACTTCCCTTTTTAATTCTTTCCGACCCCCTGGCCACTCCACTACCACAGAATCGACAATATCTGACTTTCCCAAACCGAAATGAAGGCGATAATCCACACTGGACTGAAATCCCCTGGAGGGTATTAACTCCTGATAATTCAGGGACTGATTATAATAGGCGGTTACTTTGGCGCCAATACCAAACTTATTTTTTCCGGGACCTTCCAACATCACTTGTAAAAAGTGGTTTTCTGATTTCAGTACATCCGCATCGTTTCGATACAGCGATGCTTTTTCATTGATATTATTAGTGATGATATCCAGGTCACCATCATTGTCCAGATCGGCATACACAGCGCCGTTGGAGAAACCGGGCGTATCCATTCCCCATTCCTGCGACACGTCCCGGAAAGTCAAATCCCCCTGATTAGTAAATATATAATTACTGATGGGATTAGTATCCAGCATGTCTACAATTTTCTTCAGGTTTTGTACTTTCTGTCCGGCAGAATCTACCAGTCCAAATTTCATGGCATCCTGGTCGGTCACGTCCTTCAGCATGCCATTGGCTACGAAAATATCTTTCCAGCCGTCATTGTCCAGATCTGCGATGAGTGCACCCCAACTCCAATCAGTGGCATAGACACCGGACAACCTTCCTGTTTCATTAAAATGATAATCACTTTTTCCGGTAGCCTGATTAGGCACCGGACCCGTATTTAATTGCAGCACATTACGCAAAAACTGTTTATAATATCCCTTCTCAATACTTTCCTGATATTTGCTCCAACTCTCAAAACTCGTCTTTGCTTAATATTATCCGATTGCCCAATACTTTAATTGACCATTACTGGCATTTTTTCTTCAATTACTATCGACTATAAGCCATTAATCCCTCTATTTAACTCCAACATTTATTAACTTGCGCTTCGAAAAAAAGAAGGTAAAATAAGATATTGAGACCATTTCGTATAGTATATATATTGTATTTATTAGGCACCTTTTTAGTTATGAACTCATGTCACCTATTTAAAGGGGGTGATCCTTCTGACAAAACACAATTTTATAAGCTTTTAAGCACTTACTCTACTGGTAATAATTTTAATAAAAATCAGACGGATATGACACCGGTTGGTAGGATGTCTGGTATAGATCCCTCCATTTTTCGGCAAAGGGTAAACTTGGTATTCATCTATCAATGTATACTTAACTATATGAAGATCAATTATAGAGTATTAGCGAGCGTACTCCCCTTTATCAGTGAAATAGCTACACTTCCTAAAGAGACATTGTCCAACAAACCTATTGCAGAAATCATATTTTTCATAAATTAAATATTGTATGATGAAAATATTTATATGGATAGCAACAATCACAATTATAAGTAGTTGTTCAATAAAAGACGGTAAACTTGTTAAAGACTTAGTCGAAGGTGAAAAATTAGCCTCCATACATTGCATAAGTTGCCATAAATACCCATCTCCATTATTACTCGATAAAAAAACCTGGATGGATCAGGTATTACCTGTTATGGCTGCAAGAATGGGTATTGTGGAAAATAAAAAAAGCCAACAGTCATCGCTTGAATTACAGAGTGTAGGTCTTTTTCCAAATAAGCCAATGATATCATATGAAGACTGGGCTAAAATAAAATTATACTATTTATACAATGCACAAACACAATTAAATGTACCTAAAAAATCCTTAGAACCAAAACTTAAATTATTCACTAAATTAAATGTGTCTGCTAAAAACGAAATACCAGCAACATCACTGATTAAACTCAATGAAGGAGAAAAAACTTTTTACTTCGGTAATGCAAACAACAATAACATTTATTTATATGACCTTGAAAAGGGAATAATTGATTCTACTAATATTGGAGGATCCCCTTCCGTTATTATCCCCGAGGGTGACAGTCTTTATGTACTTTCTATGGGAAACATTCATCCGAATGATAGATACTCAGGATTTTTGAAACTAATTAAAAGTAAAAAAGAGTATTTAATTCTAGAAAATCTTCCAAGACCTGTTTTTGCACAGTTAACAGATTTAAACGGAGATGACCTGAATGATTTTATTATTAGCGGATTTGGATACAACCTTGGTGAATTTTCATGGTATAAAAATAAAGGTGATCATTTTGAAAAACACATATTGAAAAATAGTCCAGGAGCAATTATATCTGAAGTTTTAGATTTTAATAGTGATGGAAATTTAGATATAGTCGTTTTAATAGCCCAGGGTAATGAGGGTATTTTTTTATACGAAGGCGATGGTAAAGGTAATTTCAAAGAAAAGACACTACTTTCTTTTCCGCCAAGCTATGGATCCACCTACTTTACTTTCTTTGACTTTAATCAAGATGGCCTTAAGGATATCTTTTATATTAATGGAGACAATGCTGATTTTGAATCACCAATCATGAAGCCCTATCATGGTGTAAGAATATACTATCAAAAAAAGGATCATACTTTTGAAGAAGGATTTTTCTATCACATCAATGGCGCCTTTAAAGGTATCCCGGAAGACTTTGATCTTGATGGTGATATAGATATAGCAGTAATCTCCTATTTTCCAGATTATGAAAACTCTCCTGAAGAAAGCTTTGTTTATTTAGAAAATCAAGGCGATTATGATTTCAAAGCCTGGACAAATGATTATTCCACTGAAGGAAAATGGTTGATCATGGAAAAAGGAGACATCGATTTGGACGGGGATCAAGACCTTATACTAGGTAGTTCAATATTAGTTACAAACAGCGTACCGAAACAACTTTCTGATCAATGGAAGCAAAAAAAACAACCGGTTATGGTGTTAATTAATAACACCAAATAAATATAACACCTGTGCATTATAAATCAAACATTTAATTACTAAAGTTTCGCATACCTTTAGGGTATTAAAAACCAGTATTGAATCAAAAAAACAAATCAGGAAGGCCATCATTATTAATATCACCTGCGGCTACTCCTCCACCATTATAAAAGGCATGAAAGGTAAAGGGATTGAAGGACTCAGTATATTCCAGGTCATTGGAGAAATCAATGCCCGTATGCTTCTGAGGCATAAGCGTAAATAATTTTCCACTGTTATCTATATCATTACACCCGGCAAAGCCAATCACCAGCAGTATGATAATAATATTATGATATAACTTAAATGCCATGCAACAACTGCAATTTTAAAACGGATTATAGGCTTGAAAAGCGTATGGATTAATTATAAACAAGTAACTCACATTTAATTTAAATGTATTACACCAATACAGATGGTGTAATTTTTTAACGCTGGTAATAACCAACAATATAGCAATACCGGCTTGCTGGACTATATAATTTCACCCCTAACGGGGTTCTAATCATCGCACTTTCTAATTTACAAATATATCATCCCTTATGGGATTCTTTACCTTATACTCACAGAACAAAATATCTTTTCCCTAATTCAAATAATCTTGAACCCCGCCAGGGGTGACATTATTATAAATAATATCATTCCCACATAGTAAACCCCGCCAGGGGTGACATTATTGTACAACAAATCATTACCCAAAAAGAACCCCGCCAGGGGTGACATTATTATAAATAAAATCTTTCCCACATAGCAAACCCCGCCAGGGGTGATATTATTATAAGTAAAACCTTTCCCACATAGCAAACCCCGCCAGGGGTGATAATATTATAAGTAAAACCTTTCCCACATAGCAAACCCCGCCAGGGGTGACATTATTATAAATAAAACCTTTCCCACATAGCAAACCCCGCCAGGGGTGAAATTATTATAAATAAAACCTTTCCCACATAGCAAACCCCGCCAGGGGTGATATTATTATAAGTAAAACCTTTCCCACATAGCAAACCCCGTCAGGGGTGATATTATTATAAGTAAAACCTTTCCCACATAGCAAACCCCGCCAGGGGTGATATTATTATAAGTAAAATCTTTCCCACATAGCAAACCCCGCCAGGGGTGATATTATTATAAGTAAAACCTTTCCCACATAGCAAACCCCGTCAGGGGTGACATTATTATAAATAAAACCTTTCCCACATAGCAAACCCCGCCAGGGGTGATATTATTATAAGTAAAACCTTACCACAATAGCAAACCCCGCCAGGGGTGATATTATTATAAGTAAAACCTTACCACAATAGCAAACCCCGCCAGGGGTGATATTATTATAAGTAACTATAAAAAGAAAAATGGCCCGAAGGCCATTTTTCTAATAAGTTATATGTTACCAGTTAATTATACTGACTAGTAACCAGGGTTTTGAGTAAGTATATCAGTACCCAGAATATCTATCTGTCCCTGAGGGATAGGTAATAATTCATCCTGTCCGGCTGTGAAAACAGCACCACCTAAAGCATTAGGCAGATACTTAACTTCATAAGCGATATAAGCATTAAGCTCATCGGCAGCAATGCCCCAACGTACCAGGTCATAAAAACGGCTACCTTCCTGAGCCATTTCCAATCTGCGCTCCATACGAAGTGCATTGGTTGCAAAGGCTTTATCCGGGAAACTGGTATATAAATCAATGACATAGTTAGCCGCAGGCGCTCCATCTTTCATCACCCATGATTCAGGGTTAGCAGCACGCTCACGAATCATATTAACATAATCCATGGCTTTAGTCAGGCTTCCTGCCTCAATTTCACACTCAGCAGCCATCAATATAATATCACCTAAACGAATGATCGGGAAGTTGATCGCTGTATAACCCGGAGTCCATCCACTGTTATCCTGATAAACTTCGTTATCAGACTTATAGTAGTTGAATTTCTTGGGCGTGTAAGGACCTGCATTTTGCTGGTTTCTGATCCAGGCAGCACCGGGATGATCCATCCAATCGAGGAAAGGAATACCACGACGGCCAATGATATGGTCGATACGGGGATCCAGATTTCCGGCATCCGGCGTAAATGCATCGTCAGAAAGCAGACCTAAATCCGTCTTCACTTCATTACCTGCACTATTGTATGAGCCATCCAGTAAGGGAAGTCCACTGCCGTTGGTACGGTAAACATTTGCAGACTCCATTGAAGGCTGATTAAAACCACAACAGTTACCGGGACCATCAGGGCCGGTGTTGTAGGGCATATTCATCGCGTTTTCAGGAAAAGCATTGGCGGTAGTTCCGGTATTGGCCGCACTCTGTACAGCAAATATTGATTCGCTGTGGTTGTCATTCGCTGCTTTAAAGATATCAGCAAATTTTGGAACCAATGCATATTTCTGACCATCAGGTGTTACACCATTATTGATTACATCTGTAAACAAGGCAAGCGCTCCAGTGAAATCCTTTCTGTACATTTTTGTTTTGCCCAGGTAAGCAGCTGCCGCCCATTTGTTGGCGCGTCCTACGTCAGACTGAGATACAGGCAGGTTGTCATATGCCGCCTGGAAATCGGCCTCAATCAATGGCCAGAGGTCCTGGTCATTTTTCACAATCTCTAAAGTTCCTTCAGATAAACTTACTGTTTCATCTAAGTAAGGAACTTTACCAAAATTACGAGCCAGTTGGAAATAGTAATGTCCCCTCAGGAAACGCGCTTCAGCAGTAATCCGTTTAGCATCAGCAGCTGATACATCCGGTCCAGCTTGCGCTAAAAGTTGCAAAGTCGCATTTGCACGAGAAACACCTTCATACATTTCATTGTAGCTGGCATTGATTTCACCACTTGTTGGCAAAGTCTCATACCTTTGAATGGGATTCATTGAACTAAAGTCACCGGGGTCGGTACCTTTATTGGTATCACCACCACGAATACTACCCCACAGCCAGTTGGATGATCCACCGTGCCAGCTACCGCGGCCAGTCAATTGCGAATAGGCCGCAATTAAGCTACCTTCTATACCTGCCTTACTCGACAACTGGGACTCACCCAATTGCCCGGTAGGCAAAATTTCAAGAAAATCGTCCTTACAAGATACTACCAGGAAAACCATGGGCAGCACTATCAGGGCTATTTTTCTCAATGTTCTGTATTTATTATTTTTCATTTTCATCTTATTTATCCTTTTAATAATTAAAAGCCTAAGTTAAGTCCCACGGTGTAACTTCTGGTTACGGGGTAGTTTCCAACATCGATACCAAAACGAGTATCAGCCTCACCACCAACACCAGGATCTAAACCACTATAACCTGTAATTGTCCAAAGGTTGTTAGTAGAAGCAAACAGGCGTAACTTATCAATCTTAAATTTAGCCAGCATATCATTAGGAAGGGTATAACCCAATGTAACGTTCTGCAACCTCAGGTAAGAACCATCTTCCATGTACCAGGAGTTGGCGTTTTCATTGGTAGAGAAGTTAGAACCACTTTCAAAAATAGGCCCTATAGCATTGCTGTTATCAGCCCCGGGCTGCCATGAATCTTTTACACGCGCACCAATGCCCGCACCGGCAAATGAAGGGTAGAAATCAGTAAACCACTTAGATTGGTTCCAAATTTTGTTGCCGATAGATGTATAAATATAGCCGGCTAAATCAAAGTTTTTGTAATCCAGCGTAAGGGTAATTCCTCCGGTAAATTTAGGTACAGGGCTACCCAGTATTTTTCTATCATCACTGTTTATCTCACCATCGTTATTCTGATCTTTGAATTTGAAACGACCTGGAGCTGCACCCGTCTGCGTTGCGTGTGCATCTACATCGGCCTGATCTTCAAAGTAACCGATCATTTCATAGCCGTAAAAAGTGGAAAGTGAAGTCCCGATTTGATTACGAATAGGGAATATACCTCTGAAACCTGGGTTAACATACGTGATATACTCCACATCACCTGACAACGCTACAATTTCGTTGTGCAGGAAGGATCCCGTCACATTCAGCTCGTACCCCAGATCAGCGTTAATGTCGCCCTGAGTGATCACCTGAATATCAATACCCTTATTTAACATCTGTCCCACGTTAACTGAAGGCGCTGCGGCTTCACCGGCAGTGGCCGTAACAGGAACTACAAAGAGGAGATCTTTGGTGTCTTTTTGCCATAAGTCCAGGATAATATCCATTTTACCATCCAGGAAGGTACCGTCAAAACCAATGTTTTTGGTTACCGTTGTTTCCCACTTGGCATTGGGATTACCATTTCTTGTCTTACGGAAACCAGTGACTACATTGCTGTTAGAACCGGAAATGTCATAAGATGTCTGGCTCAAGTTACCTCCAAAGAGGCTGTACTGGTTATTGGGATCAACATTGTTTGAGTTACCCATCGTACCATAGCCACCACGTATTTTCAAGTCATCAATAAAGGTCATAGACTGCATAAAGGGCTCAGATGAAATCCTCCAGGCTGCAGAAAAGGCGGGGAACACACCATAACGATTGGCTGATCCAAAACGTGAAGAACCATCACGACGCACTACCGCGTTTACGATGTATTTGTCGTTATAGATGTAATTCACACGACCAAACATCGAAAGAAAATTAACTCCTTTGCCATAGCCGCTATTTACCCACTGTGAACCTACATTAGAAATATTAATATAATCTGTGTCTTGAGAGAAAGGATTCTGGCCACCACCTGACATGCTTCGACTTGAGCCGGTATTCAGCGCTTCCTGACCAACCAGTACGTCAATATTGTGCAAACCGCCAAAGGTCTTGGAATAATTGGCTGTGTTGGTCATTACCCAATTGAAGTTGTAGCCACTATATTCACTATATGAAAAAGCAGAATTGTTTTCTGAATTTTCATACTGGCGACGCGAGTAGCCATACCCATACCAGTTTCTATACTGACCTCCTATACTTGTGCGAAGGGTCAGGTCTTCGATGGGATCGAACTCCAGGTAAATATTGCCAAACCCAATACCATCAAAACCCCTGTTATTTGCCATACCATCACGTGTAGCCACGGGATTTCTCGGGTTGTTGAAGCCTTTGGCTGCCGTACCGGCATAACCGCCAAACTCATCATAAACCGGGATAATTGGCGCCATACGGAATGCTGATAAAATTTCATTCTCATCACGAGCAACACCTTGACCACCACTACCTCCACCTTGTCCTAAGACCTGGCGGTAAGAAAACTGCAGGTTTTCGCCAATCCGCAGGTTGGGCAACAGGTCAAACTCAGAGTTAGCACGGAAAGTGTATCTTTTAAAGGTGTTATTCATCAAAATACCCTCCTGATCCTGCTTACTGAAACCAATATAAAAGCGGCTACCCTGTCCACCACCTGAAAAACCCAGTGAGTGACGCATCAAGGGCGCTTTTCTGGTGATTTCATCATACCAGTTGGTACCGGTCTTATTGGCTTTTACTACCTGATAGATAGAGCCCGCACTGGGATCTATATTATATAGGTCGGCATGGTCTGCTCGATTAACAGTACCTGTTACACCTGCAGTACCTCCTACATTAATGTAGTCAGGGATAACCGGGGTAGAACCCGAACCAAACTGGGGATGGTTATGAACAACCGCCGTTCCATTTATGAAAGCATCGTTCTCATCTTTTTTCCAGGTCCAGTCAGCAAATTCTTGTGTATTGAGCATGTCCTGTCCTTTGCCTGGATTGGTCACACCGTACATCAAATCATAAGTAACCTTCAGATCCTGGGCTTCTTTTTTACCTTTTTTAGTGGTATAAACGATCACACCGTTGGCTGCCCTGGCTCCGTAGATAGAAGCCGCTGCCGCATCCTTCAACACGGTAGTTGACTCAATGTCGTCCGGGCTCAGGAAATCAGTTGATCCCACAGGCACTCCATCCACTACGTATAAAGGTGAATTACCGCCAAAAGCGCCAAAACCCCTTACCCTGATCTGACTTGCCGTACCAGGCTGTCCGTTGGTGATCACGGTCACACCTGCGACACGCCCCTGCAATGTCTGCTCTATGTTACCTGTAGGCACTACCGTAAGGTCTTTCGACGCTACCGTAGATACAGAACCGGTGGTTTCCCTTCTTTCATCGATGGAATACCCCGTCACAATCAATTCAGCCAACTGCTGAACATCTTCAGCCATCACTACATTAATAGTGGTCTGAGAACCAACAGCAACTTCTTTGGTTCCATAGCCGATAAAAGAAAATACCAGCACGTCAGATGAGGAGGCATTAAGCCTGAACCCACCATTCACATCTGTTGCTGTTCCGGAGGAAGTCCCCTTAATCTGAACAGAAACACCGGGCATACTTTCGTTTTGGTCATCCGTGACCTGCCCGCTCACTTCTCTCTCTTGCGCTGACGTT
>JAOUKJ010000592.1 GCA_029882675.1 Cyclobacteriaceae bacterium | reverse complement strand
AGGTATCACGCCCAGCGTAAATGTCCCCTCCATTAATTCAACCTCGTCATGGACAAGGGCTTTAAGTTGCTCAACTTCCCGAACAATTTGCCGGGCTTTGATTAATACCTGCTCTCCGGCCAATGTAGGTTTAAGTGGCTTTCTGCTTCGGTCAAAAATTTTCATCCCCATCTCCTCTTCCAACTTTTGCACTTGCATCGTAAGTGTCGGCTGCGTTACAAAGCAATATTCTGCTGCTTTCACAAAATGCCTGAAGTTGTCCAGGGCTACAATATACTCCAGTTGTTGAAGGGTCATGAGAATAGACTTTATCTATACAAATATACATAAAATCACTATATGTTATATGGTTTATTTCTGATCGATCAGCAATGGAAGAAAAATGACAAACCTGACCCCTTCAGGTTCATTTGCTTCAATGGTAACCGTCCCTTTCAGTTCATCGATTATTTTTCTAACGATAGACAGCCCTATTCCCGTACTCTCAAAGGTATCACGAGCACTTAATGTCTGGAAAACCTGAAACACTTTTTCGTGATACTCTTCCGAAATACCCGGTCCATTATCAGCTACAACGAATCGGTAGCCACCATTCACTTTTACACCGTCTATCTCTAAAATCCCTTCCGTTTTATCATTAAACTTGATGGCATTACCGATGAGGTTCGCAAACAACTGCTGCATCATTGCGCTCACACCAAACACGACAGGCAGCCGATTTTCTAATTTCAATTGAAACTGTTCAGAAGTATTCAGGTCGTTAAAAATCTCCCGGACAAGCTTATTAAGATCTATTTCCTCTTTATTTGATTCGACCATTCCTATCTTAGTATAGTTTAGGATGCCCTCAATAAGGTTGTCCATTCGCTTGGCACGGCCATAAAGGGTTTTCAGATAGCCGGGTATTTCACTTAATTGATTGCTTTTTAAATCACTTTCTATGAAATGAGCCAGGTTATATATTCCCCGCAGTGGTGCTTTCAAATCATGAGAAACGACATAAGCAAAATGTTCCAATTCTTTGTTTTTTTCCTCAAGGCCTCTCACATACTGCGAGGCCAGCAACTCTTCTTCCTTTTTACGCTGAGTGATATCCTTACTTATATCAAGGTATTGATATATCTCACCAGACTCATCCATAAAGGGAACAATGGAAGAGTGCACCCAATAAAAACTCCCATCCTTGGCCTTATTCCTGATTTCACCTCCCCACACTTCTCCTCTTCTGATCGTATTCCAAAGTCCTTTAATGAACGCTTTGTTGTGAAATCCGGAATTAACAATATTTGGCTTTTTTCCAATCAGCTCCTGCGTTGAATATTTTGATATTTTACAAAATTGTTCATTTACATAGCTTATAACACCATTTGGCTTAGTGATTGATACAATTGCAGACTGATCAAGTGCCTGCTTAAAATAGTTCAATTCCTGGTTTTTTATGAGCAACAGGTTTTCCAGACTTACCCTTCGCTGATCTGATTTATTCAGAACCACAGCAATCATGGAAATGTAAGAGATACTAAGTATGATAAAAATGACTGAAAACAGTACTACTCCGAAATCGCTGTCCATCCAATTCAACTCTAGTGACAGCATCCACAAATAACCTAAAATAACAGGAAGAAGAATTAAAAATGGCAAAAGCAACTTGAGTAACTTACTGCCCGCACTGCTGCTGGTAAGAAGGCCTGTAAACCCCAGTGTACTGTTGACCAAAGACAATGAAACAGAAAGGAAGAAAAACAATACTGAAGTATGGATGGCCATCGTATTCAGAAAGTAAATCTTATTTTCAGCAGGAACCTGAAGGGTGTATGAGACTATGGAAAGAAAAGAAATAAAGGTGATTGTATGTAGTAAAAACTGGGCTGTCTTTTTTAATGCCACTGTTTTGACATTCACACCATGAAGTCCAAATGCGAACAGTAAAAAACAAAATGCAGTAGCCACAGACATCCTGCCGGGGTGACGCTGTGAATATACATCTTCAATGAAAATATTATCGATGTTTAAAGGCAGATCAAAGGAATAGTCCAGTAGCGTAAAAACCCCAATAAAGATAAGCAGGCCGATAATAACCAATGGTATCCAATGATTATTTTTTCGATCAACATAAGTAATCCACAAGCCAATGCCTGACAGCACAAAGCATAATGCCGTATTAAATTTCATGCTGGCTCCCCCTGGCAGAACACGAATGAATCCTTCAAAATCAAAAATCCAACCAAGTATCACTATCACCCCGGTTATAATACTTGCAAAAGCTGTTATTCTTGCGAAATTACTTTGATAAGCCACTATTTATTTACCCACAACTTTAAGTATAAGACAATTATTTCTTTGGGCTGCAAATATAGTCCAAAGCTAAATAGATAACTAAAGGAATAACAATCTAAATTTTCTAAAGAACACACAAAACAATGACTGTATTAACAATTAATAAAAGTATTAACTTTATAATTTTCCATATCAGGTCATACATCGTGTAATCAACAGCCATTTTTATTTTCCAACAACACACATTTTTTGAACTGACATAAATCATATTCCACAGACCTTTTAATTTCTATATTTGATTCATACGAATCATCACTTCTATGGAGGCATTTAAGATCATTGTATTGGCTAAGCAAGTGCCCGATACAAGGAATGTAGGCAAAGACGCCATGAAAGCCGATGGCACAGTAAACCGGGCCGCTTTGCCGGCTATATTCAATCCTGAAGACCTACAGGCTCTGGAGCAGGCCTTAAGGGTGAAAGATCAATACCCAAAAAGTACCATTTCGCTGGTCACCATGGGGCCTGTACGCGC
>JAOUKJ010000083.1 GCA_029882675.1 Cyclobacteriaceae bacterium | reverse complement strand
GGAAATGCCATTGTTGGTGACACTGATATCACCATTTAAATGAATTACCTGTTTGGTACTGTCCGCTTCCTGTGCTAATACCAACTGTGCCAAAGCCAAAAAGCAAACCAATAGTCCGTACCGAAAAGTTCTATTGAAGCTGCTAATGAGTACTATTCCTCTTTTTATCATGCGCATAACAAGCTGATCGCTTTTCATATGTATACAATTTTAAACCAGATGCCTGTTAGGTCAGATTATCACTGGTGATTGAAAATGCAAAGTTATAACATTTGTTCGGATCATCACTTTTTTTAACAGTTGTATATACACAGAATAAAAACCTCCCTACTTAAGAAAAAAGTGACTATTTAAAAGTTGTATATACAATAGTAGCTATGCCGTGTAGCACAATTGCAGTCCGTATATTATGTTAAATACAAGGTCGTTGTATACTCCGCTAATCCAACGCTCTGACGTAAGTAATATCCTCCTCTACATCTTTCAGAAAAAGTTTCCAATGAAACGCATTAAATTTGGGCCAGCGCGGTTCATGGTGTCCAAAACTCACATAAGGCATGGGCTTATAACGGTACTCCGTAAGCCGGATGACCTCCTTCCAATGCAAAAGGCATTTTTCCAGATATTCCACGGCTTTATCTTTATCCTCCGGACGGTGTTCATGCCAATAGGTATCCAGGGCTACAGCGGCCCGTAGTTTATCAGAAAAATAATACCCGAGATAAGCCCATGTTTCCAGATCGCCCAATTCGGATTTTGTACCTTCCCCCTGCTGCCTGAGCGGAGTAATCAACTCCATTACCCGGTCACTGTTTTCTTTCAACAAGGTGGCCAGCTCCACCGGTGTGGTCAGGGCCGTATCGATGGATTGTTCTTCCCGTACCCGTTGGCCATATTGCTCAATACTTAGGTAACGCTGGTCGAGTGTTTCATGCCTGGCCAGCTCCTCAACGGATATAAAGGGCGACTTTCCATCATCGTACCCGATGTTCCAGGGGGCCAGAAAGCCTTCGCTATACAAGGTAAAGTCCCAGGTACCCTTGTAGAAGGAGGCCAGCTGCTGTGGAACTTTAGAGGCCAGCGACCATGCCTCCAGCAGCATTCCTGCATCTACTTCTCCATACCTTTTTACAAAGCCTTTGGCCAGTATTTCATCGGTTTCTTCCGGATCGTAAAGCAACCTGCCCCACAGGTGGTAAAACAACCATTGCTTTTCAAAAGCATACTTCCAGGTTTTTTCCGGGGTGTCGGCATGTGAATAATCCACGGCGGGAATATATCCTTCCGATCCCACAAAATAACCGTCCACGTAGGACAAATTATTGGTGCTGATATGTTCCCGAATAAACTGTGGGTCGCCCCAGCGCAACACAAAGAAGTCTTCATTGCGTATCATCCAGGCAATAAAATAATTCTCCGGCGCGGGATCCCAGAATCCCCGCATAATCGTACCGGCATCGTTGGCATGGGTAATGGAGAGGCGCGGTGTGGAGTGCCCGTGTGACCAGTTGAACTTAACCTCCACAATGGTTTTATCGGGCAGATCGGCATGATCAATAACCTGGCGCATCTCCTGCGGGTCGCCTGCCAGTACGGCCCTGTGGATGAACTTCACTTTGCGGTCCGCGGCCTTCATTCCTTCCACGAAAGTATCTTTAATCCACTCTTCTCTCTCGGCCGGGAGCATTTTTTCTTCGCCCCAATTGCCCATCCAATCGGCCAGGGTCACTCCCAGTCCGGTCAGGTCTTCATACGTATTGATCAGCTGGGTCACCGACTCTTTGGTGTAATTTTTTACCAGATCAGAGCGGTCAAAGTATTCTTTTGCCCCATAGGCATCTGCAAAGGCCGGAGACACCACAATATTCCAGTTGACCAGGTAAGTTTCTATTCCCCGGTCTTTGGCCATTTTAAACAGTGATTTCCAAAAAGCCTGCCACTCCTCCAGTTCACCATCACTCAGCGGTGTGGCCTCCGGGTAATTTTTGGCCCGGATCATATACGGAAACGGGTGGGTATTCCACAGCGACAGTGCATTAAACCGGTTGTCGACCATCATGTCCAGGTAGGCCTCCCAGAACTTCAGATCGCGACAGGTTTCTGTATGCAGATCCGTAGCTGGTCCCGGGCGGTAGGGCGACCAGGGCAGATTAAACTTGATGGCCCGGAACGACAAGGCCGGATTGACATGCCGTTCCTTCACCTGGTCTATGTCAGCATTGTCATCCCATTGTTCCATCAGATCCATGATGCCATAGAGTCCACCGTTTTCTGTGGTTGCTATAATGTACACCCGGTCTTTTACTTTAATCAATTTATACCCCTCCGGCCGGATATTAATGCGATGGGTTGCCCATACCTTTTTCAGTTCGTCGTTACTTTTTGGCTCAGCAGACAAAACAAAAATGCCCTTTTCCGGTAATTCACCTTCATGCAATACTTTAAGCCTTTGTTTTCTGGTGTTAAGGTGGTCAGATAGCCTTTCCATACCATAGGTTATTACAGGCGATTCGGATGTATAATAAATACTGATTTCTCCTGTTTCCTTTTCAGCCAATGTACAGGCCACCAGGTTGAAGGATATAAGTAGCAAAACCGTTTGTAATAATTTCATAGACCTGGGGCGCTTAGGTATTTAAATATGTGACAACCAATATAAGCAGAAATATGACTGTGGAGTTTGTTTTCACGACAGTTGTATTTTCAGTAAATATATGGAAGCAATCCCAACTCCTCAATGATTCAAGGCATTATCCCTTCATGGATTCACAAACCTTGAAAGGAAAGCAGTCCCCGGTCTTTAGAATTTATGGTGAAGGCTCAACTGCATCTGAGTTTTTCCCCAGTTGTCTGTTATTTGGCGCATAATACCTCCCTGAACGCGCAATTGCTGTTTTATTGCATAGCCCAACGCCAGATATGACCGGTTTCTGTCGAACACTTCTACTTCACGGCCATTGCCAATTGACCGTTGACCATTGATAAACAACTCGTTGTACAAAGAAAGGTATACCGTTTTGTCTCCTATGATCGTATGGTTTAATGGCACGGTCAGGAAAAGGTTGTATCGGTACCGGGTTCTGAAGTCCTGGTTTTCCACAAAACGCTGTTCGTAGCGAAAACGATGGGTCAGAAAAAAACGACCACCGGCATGATGGGGCAGCATGGCCTCCTGATAGATACGGCTTTCACTGGTAGTGGTTTTTTCATCACCGTAGGCTCCGGTTTGGATATTGCCGTAACCCAGTGTGAATTTTGCACTCGATGTTTTTGGCGAATACGTCAGTCCGCCACGCAGCAGCAATTGCTCCAGATCTCCCACCGCGTTCCAATTTCTGTATTGTATATCACCCTGAAAGCCAAAGCCGTTTTCGCCAATACTGGTGTTCCACAGATACATATACCAGGCACCCGTTTTCGACTCATCAATTTGTGCTGACCCAACCAGTGGTATGAGGAGAAAAAAAAGGGCATAAAATTTCTGTTTAAATGCTTTCATGCAATTAATGGTTTTAATGATGTTGAATTAAAAAAACGGATCAGTGTAGTTAAAGCCGGAAGGGCTTTCAAAGGCAAAGATACAAATGTTCCGCTAAAAGAAAAATTATGGTTGATGTAGCCAGACAAAAAGAGTTCATAACCTTTTCTACAGGCTACTATTTGTACTGACTGATCCGGACAAAACCTATTGAGATTCATTTAAAGACGGAGCCAGTGGTGGCGTTTGATTATTTCGCAAAAGTCATGTTCGAAATAATAATGTTCCAAATGACTAAAAATGAATCAATGCTCCACCCCTACCCCTTTCTATATTCAGATACGCACAGTCCATTTATTATGTTAAATAGAGGACTCTTATAAAATTATACATTTTAAACCTTCAGCCGAAAAAAAAATGATAACTGTCCTCACTTACCTCTTTAAGAAATCTTCAATGGATCTCACATGTGGGTTCGGTGTGTAGGTCTGCCACTTCAGGTCTCCGCGCATCCAAGGGTTTTCCATACCTTTTTACTATGCACCCAGGTGGATCTGGCGGCGGGGTGTTTCTGGGAAGACCTTTTCATTTTGCCTGTACGGTCTGACCTCGTAAATGATGAAGCTTTGGTTTTCTATTTTATAGAAGTCTCTGTCCATTTAAGCCTGATTTTCTCATGGAAGTTGGACGCTTTACGATACTATCTAAAGTTTCAGCACCCGAGTTTAAAGTGCATTTCTTCGAATTTGGCAAGAATTTATTCTGAAAATTATGGGCTGATAAATACTTTCTCAGTTTTAGTGCCCCCCTGCTTTCCAAATAAACTGATCAAATAAACACCCTGGGAAAAATTCGATGTGTTTATTTCAAGTCGGGTACTTATATCATCAATGGTCGCCTGCGAATATACCATCTCCCCCATTATATTATGAATTTTGACGTTATCTATAACGAGGCCTTCCTTCCATTCTATAGTGAGTGTATTACGAGCAGGGACAGGATATATCTTGAAATCATCTTTAAAAACTGCGACGGTTTCTTTGTTGGACCATTTCACTTTACCCGTAATGTCTATTTGTTTTACTTTGTATATGTTTGTCCCAGATTCGGGATTAAGATCATATGTTTCATAAATACCGCCGGTATTTGGGGCATCACGGGTGTTTATTTCAGTAATAGGCCACCAGCGCTGTTCGTTTTCGGTTACCCTGTATACAATAAACTTTTGATGATCAAAGCCCGGTTCAGCAAACCACTCTAAATGTACTTTGTCAAATCCGTTCGTGGTCACTTTAAAAGAATGGAAAGGCATTGATTTGAACAAGTCACCTGCGTCCATTTTGGCTTTGCCATTTGTTATTTCCCAAAACGTATCGTAAAAAGGATTTCCATTATCGCCCTGAAATTCAAACCATTTTGCTTTCTCATCGGCCACGGCCCAATCCTCATCTGTGAGAGGGCTTTGTGATAAAATGAGTATCAGCGATTTGAATTTTTTTGGAAGTGTATCGGGTGAAGGTACGGGTAAACCAAATATAGAGTCAAGCTTTGCAGGTGTATAGGTGGTTCTTTCCATTGCTGTAAAATAAGAATATTTAATAGACGCCCGTCTGTATGAGGTAATCTGCGTAAAAACATCAAAAGGGGCCACTTCGCCTACAGGTATCAGGCCCATCAGGTAAAGTTCCAGATCGTTGTAAGAGCCTTTGAAGTCATTTAACTTTACCCTGTATGAATTATTGCCATAATCTACCAATGAGGACTGTATAAATCCTCCAAGCCATCCCGTAGAGCTTCCCCCCGTCATCCCCCAGTGAGAATAGTCTTGTACTGATGTTATATTTTCACCTTCACCAATAACTTTCTCAGTGTAAATATGATGGTTGGCCCAGGCATGCATGATCTCATGATACACAACGCCATTAATACTATTCTTGCCATTTGAAAAAATAACTGCTCTAACAGTGTCTTTATTAACATAATTTTTACCAAAGTATACCCCTCCTACAGATTTGCCACCCAAATTAAGTCCTCCATGGTTAAGAGCAACAATAACAAAATTAAAGTCATCGTTAAAGCGCTTGTAGATTTCATCCTTCAATTCCTGAATAACCCTGTTATTCGCTGAAGCCAATAAATCATATATGACATCGTCTGTCACCACAGAGGCAACTCTTCCATTCGGATGTACTTCAAATTTATAGGTTTGCCCAAATGCAGATACTGTAAAAAATAAGATACTAATGAAAAAAAGAACCTTTGCTACCATTATGTGTTTGTTTATAATTCTGGCTAAAACAGAGTCTAAGCATTATAATAGGATTTTTAGTTAAAAGATACAAAACAGAAGAATAAATATTATAGACAGACACCATCCAGTCACCTGTCTGTGTTCAGGAAACTAAACTAATTATGATACCTACACCCCACCACCTCCACCACCACTTCCCTGTACACATAAACCAACCGGTGTTCACTGTCAATCCTGCTTGACCTGAAGCCCTATAAATCGTGTTTTTAGGATTCGGGATTACCTATACCTGTAAATGAATCCCTGATTGTTGCTTTTTTCAGTTCATAGAACCGCTTTATTCCCTTCCAATTCATCAAGAAACTCCTCCAACGACTTAGCATTTTGTTTCCTTTCTTCCGGGGTCATATTATCATATTCTTCTTTGGCCTTTTTTACGGACTCCATTTCAGCCTGGATTTCCTTCTGGGCAAATGATATAAAAGTCATCTCATTCAGGCAGTGTGCAATGATCTCCAGTTCAGTAAAATCTTCAAAAGCCCTGGCATCGACCCTCCCGCCCAGCCATTGTCCCCATGGTGTAAAGTCCAGTGCCAAAGCGTTTCTTCCTGAATAAATGAATCAATGTCGTTTCGTTAAGTGACAGTTATAACAACTTGTTCCGGACAAAAAGTCCTTCCATGGGTTTGGAACCCTGGTAGGGTTGAAAAGCAGCGAAGAATTCCGGTTTATGGTCTGTTGTAAACGTCATACGTGTTGACTGCAAAATTTACTTTGTGGGTTGATTATTTTGAGTTTGGAGGTTGTGTACGGAAACAAGAAATGGTATCATTGTATATAACATATGAAAAGGATCTTCAACATACATGTGTTTTTCTGCGCAGTGTTTACGGCGTTTACAGCTATTTTGGTTACCCTTGCCCTTTCAAAAGTCCCTTTTCTTGAGCCCGTATCCGATTCGGTTATGGATTGGGACTTTACAGACCTGGCTCATAATGAGGGATCAAAAAACCAGGAGGAAATCGATGACCGGATTGTTTTAGTGAATATATCAGAAGCTGATGTTTTGGATCGTGAAGGGATCGCTCTATTGCTTAAAGAAATCAGCCGACATCAACCAAAAGTAATTGGACTGGATGTTTTTTTTTCAAATCCTCAGGATTACCTTAAAGATTCACTATTAACACAAGTAATATCGGAAATAAAGGACATCGTGATGGTGGCCAGATATTTCCCTGGAAAGGATTCCATTGAAATGTCACACCCTATGTTTAGTTCCAATATGAAACAAGGTCTGGCCAATCTTGAATATGACCGTCAGGGAACCATACGAAAAATAATAAACAGAGGGGCCTATCAGGAAGATACATTTCGTTCATTTGCTTCAGAAGTGGTAAAGTATTATGATTCCGAAGCCGCCAGTGAATTTAATGAAAGAAACCTGGAATGGGAATGGATCAACTATCAGGGTAACACAAGTAGTTTTCTAACCCTGGACTATTTTGACACCTCATTTAGCGTAGTAAAAGACAAAATAGTCCTTGTAGGCTACCTGGGAAAAGAGATAGAAATTGGAAAATCCATTAGGGAAGGCATACCTCACAAATATTATACCCCGTTGAAGACCCTCTGGTATAACAAACAACTACCCGACATGTATGGGGTGGTCATTCATGCCAATGCCATTAAAATGATTCTGGACAGAAAGTATGTTCACAGCCGGTGGTTTATAGATGAAATTTCCAACATGGTTTTAATTGTTATGGCAGTAGTCCTGTTTTACTTCCTTTTACAAAAATTCACCAGGCGATACAATATATTGGCGAGGGCCCTTTCACTCACAATCATTGGTTTGGTCATTGGGATGAGTGTGTTCTTTTTTAAAACATTTCACCTGAAAATAGAATTGAGTTTCACAGTTTTGGTTCTCTTATTTCTGCCTGATTGTCTGGAGTTTTACGCCACCTACTTTACGCCTGCCTATGACCGGTTTTCCAATACAATCAGGTCCTGGTTGAAATATTCTGTTATTGTCATCCTTTTTTCTCCCTACATCTTATCACTGGTTTTTGGATATGAGTTAATAGCCAATGCTGACGATCCGACCTTTCGAATAATTTTTTTTCTGATTAGTTTTTTATGGCTATTAGCTTATTCCACCGGGGTTGTTGTTTACGGGGTAAAGAAACATTTTGAAAAGGAAGGTCGGGGTTTTGAAAACAAAAACATTAACTAGGGTTAATATTTTTGTTTTCTTTGTTTTTTTACAATATGGACTGTTTTTATTATTAAAATGGGTTGTGGGGGCGAAATATTTCTCGCCCCAACAACCCATTTTAATCTTCAATCTTCATCAGATAATACCCGTGCGACAACACCCTGGTCACTTTTCCTTTCTGGTCTCTTTCAAAGGTAAATGTTTCCCCCAGATCGCCGTTGTCCATCCTTCTTTTAAACCGGTCACCTTCTATATGCTCATAAAAAGTGACCCCGCTTCCGGGTGTTTCAGCAGGCAGATTTATACTTACTATACCACCTTTCCAACCGGTGATATACACTTCACCGTCCCACGGTTGTACACTGTAATAACCCTCATAGTCTTCACCCCGGGCAGATGATTCCGACTTCTTAAAACCATCCAGTTTATTCACCAGTTCCTGTATGCCCTTAATGTACTTTTGCGGGCTGGTGCCCCCGGCATTGATCATGACCACATACCCCATTTTGTTTTTGGGATCTAAAGTGATCTGGCTTCTGTATCCCGGACAAGACCCGCCATGCCCGACTAATTTTTCACCGGGGTCATTTTGAATAATACTAAACCCCAGTCCCCATGAAGGCTTGCCTCCGTTTTCCGCCCACTGTACATTGTGCATGGATTGCAGGGTAGAGTATTTGAGTATTTCCGTGTTTTTATTTTCCAGTAAGCGAAATTGCCAGGCGGCGAATTTTCCGAGGTCCAATACCGTTGATGAAAACCCGGCGGCAGGGGTAAGTGCTTTGGCATCGTAAAGGGGAAGTATTGTTCGCTCCCCTGCCCTGTTAAAAGCAGAATAGCCCTGTGCCAGGTGCTTTCCATGAAGTGCTTCCGGCAGGCTGGGGCTGGTGTTTTCAAGCTTCAGCGGAGACAATATTTCCTTTTCGATATATTCCTCATAGTCCATACCAGAGACCTCCTCTACCACAAATCCCAGTAAAGCCATGGCCAGGTTGCTGTACTGAAAGTAGGTGGCCACCGGGTAGAGGGTTTCCTGAGTCTTCAACTTTTCTTTAAGCTGCTCGTCCGTTGGAAAGGGAAAATCCGGCCCATTCCAATAGGGAAACATCGATTCCCTTGGCAATCCCGAAGAATGGGTCAGCATGGTACGGATGGTGACCGGGGCGCTTTCGGGAAATGTTTCATTAATTTTATACCAGGGCAGAATATCGGCCACATTATCATCCAGTCGGAGTTTACCCTGGTCATAGAGTTTCATGATAGCCACCGATGTAAACAGCTTGGAGATAGAGGCTATACCAAAGATAGTGTTGGTTTGCATCGGTAACTTTTTTTCAGGATTGGCATAACCATAGGCTCCTGACCAGACCACGTTTTGATCTTTTATGATGGCGGCCGTAATCCCAGGCATTCTTTCAAAGTCCTTTTGGGCCTCGAGCCATACACCTATTATCTTTCCTTTTTGTGAGAAATTGGACGTATCCTGCCCTGTTGAGGTGTTATTGAACAACAGGAAAAGGGCTGCAAAAACGATGATGTGCTTCATGATGGTTTGTTTTTAAGTAATAATACAACCCAATATAGCGATTTTTATAAATATTCAAATAATCATGCATCACAGTTGCCTCTGTAAAGGTTTAAGTAAGTTTAAATTTCAATTTCCCTCTTCTAATCCCGCAATTGCGGGATTAGAATATGACCAATTACCACTCCCACAATGGCCTTTCACCCAACAAGTGCTGCACAAAGTAGTTCCACCTCTTTTTCCTGAAATATTCACCAACATCATCCCGATAGCCGTGCTGCTGACCGGGGAAAATGAGCATGTCAAATTCTTTATTGGCCTTAACCAACGCACCGGCCAGGCGGAAGGTGGCGCTGGGGTTGACGTTTTCGTCTATCCCGCCATGAGTAATAAGTAACTTCCCCTTTAGATTTCCAGCCATAATAATGTTGGAGACCTCATGATAGCTGGAATCCACCGGCCAGCCCATATACATCTCCGGCCACCAGGCTTTTTCCATCCTGAAATCATGATCGGCGGAACTGGCCACGCCTACTTTGTAAAAGTCGGGGAATGCCAGTAAGGCATGGGCGGCATCGTACCCGCCGGCACTGTGGCCAAAGATGCCCACTCTTGTAGTATCGGCCCAGGAGTACTTTTGTCCCAGGGCCCGGATAAACAACAGATGGTCTTCCAGGTTACGCCCCATGTTCTTGTAGGAATGATCATGGAATGCCTTTGACCTGTGTGCTGTGCCCAATCCGTCGATGGCCACCACTATAAACCCCAGCTCCGCCAGAGCCTGGTTAGAGCGACGAAAACCCGCTATAAAGTCATCGGGAAACATATGGGTGTGCGGACCGGTGTAGGTCTGGTCGATCACCGGATATTTTTTTTGGGGATCGAAATCCGTGGGCTTCCAGATAGCCCCGTAGATGGTGGTTTTGCCGTCTTTTCCGGTGGTGGTGTATGTTTCTGGCGGTTTGTACCCCATTTCCACCGCCTTGCGGATATCTGCTTCACTGATAGTTGCAGCCTCTTTACCGTTGGGAAGTCGGCGTAGGGTGGTTTTTGTGGGGGCATTGAGGGTGCCTGCATTGTCAACAAAAAATCCGAAATCCGGGCTGACAGCCACATCATGATCCTGTGAGGGATCGGTCAGCACGGAATAATCTCCCCCGCTAAACGGCACGCTGATGAGCTGTTGGTGATAGGGATTGGCTGACGGCGACAGGCCCGCTGCCATGGCATAGATTTCCTTTTTCTTCGGATCGGCCCGAAGGATGGTATGCACATAAAATGGGCCGTTGGTCAATGGCCTGATTGCGTAGTTATCCAGGTCCAGCGCATACAATTGCCTCCATCCCGACTTTTCAGACAAAAACAAAATAGCGTTGAGGCCGTCATCGACCCTGAAGCTGAAATTATCGATATTGGTCTTGCTGGTTTCCTCATACAGGATCTTTTCTGCGCCCGTTTCCAAGTCATAGCGTACCAGTTGTATCTTCTTGTACCCTCTTTCTCTGAGCAGGGCGTACAGCACCGGTCTGTTCTTGTCCCATACCAGCGTGGGTGTATTGATGTGGGTGGTTCTGGGCAGGTGAACAGGCGCTTTTTTCCCCGTCTCCACATCATAAACAAAGCTTTGTACCATCACCATGGTGGTATCGCCCGGTGAGCCCCGGTAATAGCCCATCAGGGCAGGCCTGTACAGCGTATCGACGTCCCAATGGAGCAGGTACATCTTCCGCGCCTGACTGAAGTCCACGGCAGCAGACAGCA
>JAOUKJ010000082.1 GCA_029882675.1 Cyclobacteriaceae bacterium | reverse complement strand
TTTGTCGGGCCCTACAACGCGGGGGTCTTCTGATATTGTCAATTCCTGCATCAAGGCTTCCTTCATTTCCTTTTCTATCAGGGCATGTTGCGCATTGCCCGCCAGGTTGTTCAGGCAAAAAGGATCTTTACTGATGTCAAACAGCTCGTATTCGGGTCGTTTGGCATGTGCCCAATTGAAGTAGTCCATCATGCTTACACCTTCCTTTGTCAGGGCCTGATCATTGCGGTGTTCAACGATAAAAGATTTTGTCGGGGCTGCATCAATGTCGGTAAAGGCCCATTGTGATTGGTGTATACCGGCCTGGTCTATCCCGTACATTGGGTGGACATCATCCATACCATCAGAAACAAGGCGTTGAGGTGCGCCGGCCGGCCAGCGCTCGGGCTTGATGTTCCAGATGTAGAGGAAATCCTTACTGCGGATGATACGCTGGGGATACCCCCGGTTGTTATAACGGGAAGAAGAGTGACGTTCACGGCCTGAAAAAACATATTTTTTGTGTTCATCTACGATGCCTTGCTTTTCAGAACGCAGGATATGTAAGATGCTCTTTCCCGAAATGGGTAGCATCCCTTCCGTGCGGGTTTGTGTAAGCTCAAGAATGGTGGGGGCAATGTCAGCAAAGCTTATCGGGTCTTGAACCCTACGTGCTCCGGGGTATTCTTTGGGAAAACGTATAGCCATAGGTACGTGCACGCCATATTCGTAGCCGTTGGCCTTGGCCCTTGGAAAGGCCATCCCGTTGTCAGCAGTGACAATGACAATCGTGTTTTCCAATTCTCCAATTTCCTCCAAATAAGTCAGCATGCGTTGTAAGTGTAAATCAAACCACTCTATTTCAACGGCATAATCCAACATGTCGCCCCGAACAATATCATGGTCGGGGAAGAACCCGGGCACCTCCACGTCTTCCAGCTTTTTGTTATTGCGCTTCCAGGAGTCCTGCTCAAACGACCTATGGGGTTCTTTGGCACCATACCAGAAAAAGAAGGGCTTGTCTTTACGTACGTTTTGCAGAAAATACTTAAAGTTTTCGGCGTAATCAGTCGATCCTATGCCCTTTGCTGTACGCTCATCATTTGGGCCTTCTTTATAGCTGATGTTACTATGTTCAACACCTCCGGCATCGGTGGCCCGCCATAAGGAGTCGTTGGCATCACGGGCATATTGGAAGGGGGAAACCCCTTTCCCTGTCCGTCCGGTGATGTACCCATTGGCTTCCAGCAAATCGATGAAAGGGACGTGTTTCTTCATCCAGGAGGAAGCATGCTGCCCGGATTGTTCGTTTTGCCAGTGATAACGGCCGGTAGCAATTGTGCTTCTGGAAGGTGCACAACCGGGTGAACCGGCTATACAGTTGGTGAAATAGATGCCTTCGGAGGCGATCCGGTCAAAGGCTGGGGTATTGACAAATTTGGAGCCGGCAAAGCTGGTATGGGCAAATGATTGGTCATCACTTATGGCAAAAAGGATGTTGGGACGTTTGGTGGCAATTTGATCTCCCTTTTGTGTTTGGTTACAGCTGCCGGTCAGCAGAACCAGAAAGAAAAAAAGCAGAACAATTACCAGAGAGCGATTGGACAGTGACTTCATATGTTGGTTTTTAAAATTTTATGAAGAAAGATAATATAATTGGGTTGGCAAAACCTAATTTTATTTAAAAGGCCGGTTTATATCCTGAATTATTCATGTGTTGCATATTAATCTTACGTAGATGGCCCGATGTATACACATAACATCATTGTCCCTGAAGAGGTAAATGTCAAAAGGGAATCAAGGGTTGAACTGATTTTTTGAATGAAAAATAAATTAAAACTGTTTTGTTGTACCTATATTATAACCTATTTTTAGCGGTCATATCATACATGATATACATCGTAAAAGTGATGTGATTATGCAGCGAGAATGGCGTCACTGTTCAAAAGCGCTTTTATAATCCGAATAACTGGAAACGAATATACTTTTTTTAACCTAATACTAACATACAAATGAATATGGAATCATCGAGAAGATCGTTCTTAAAGAAGACGGCAGTGGCAGGATCAGCAACTATTGTGGCTCCTACCATCCTTTCATCCAATGTTTTTGGTGCGAATGATCGCATTAATGCCGCTGTTTTGGGCGTAAATGGACGCGGGAAAGCGCATATCAAAGGGCTGATGGCCCAGAAGAATGTTCAGATCACCACTTTATGTGATCCGGATATGAACATCCTGAAGGAACGTCAAAAAGACTTTAAGAAGACCTATAACAAAGATGTTGCCCTTGAGCAGGATTTACGACGGGTAATGGATAACAAGGACATAGACGTGGTAAGTATTGCTTCGCCAAACCATTGGCATGCACTTTCGGTGATCTGGGCTTGCCAGGCCGGAAAGGATGTTTATGTTGAAAAACCTGGCTCACACAACATTTTTGAAGGCCGCAAAATGGTTGAGGCCGCTGAAAAATACGACCGTATTGTGCAGCACGGGGTGCAATTAAGAAGTTCACCAGCGGTAAACGAGGCCATTGAATTAATGCGTGATGGGTATATCGGAAGGGTGTACATGGCACGTGGCCTGGTCTTTCGTTGGAGGGCAGACATTGGTGATCAGGGATTCTCTCCTGTTCCCGATGGTATTGATTATGATTTGTGGACCGGACCTGCTCCAAAACGCCCATTTTCCAAAAACCTTGTTCATTATAACTGGCATTGGCACTGGGATTACGGCAATGGTGATGTAGGTAATCAGGGAATTCATGAAACCGACCTTTGTATGTGGGGCTTAGACGTTGGCTTACCAACACAAATTACCTCAATGGGCGGTAAATTTCTGTGGGATGACTGTAAAGAAGTGCCTGAAGTGCTTACATCGATCTATAATTATCCGGAAGAAAATAAAATTATTCAATTTGAAGTACGTCCCTGGTGTACAAATACCGAAGAAGGCGCTACTGTAGGTAATATTTTCTACGGGGACAAAGGGATTCTGGTCGTTGAAGGATATGACAAATATAAAACCTATATGGGTCAGGACAGAACACCAGGCAAGTCAGGCCAGGACGGTGGGCCCGCAGGATCAGAATATGACAGAGGTGCAGGTGGTACAGACGGACACTTTGCCAACTTTATTGAGGCCGTTCGCAGCCATGATAAGAGCATTCTCAATGGCCCTGTTGAAACCGCACACCTTTCTTCCGGTTTAGCACACCTTGGAAACATTGCCTACAGGTTAGGAAAAGTATTAAACTTTAATCCGGAGGCGGAGAAATTTATTAATGATCCGGAGGCAGATGCTATGCTTACCCGGAATTATCGCCAGGGTTTTGAAGTGCCTGACCGGGTGTAAATAATAAGTAA
Source organism: Cyclobacteriaceae bacterium (assembly GCA_029882675.1). GTDB lineage: Bacteria > Bacteroidota > Bacteroidia > Cytophagales > Cyclobacteriaceae > JAOUKJ01. The sequence goes on along the minus strand of JAOUKJ010000082.1, from coordinate 7,891 downwards.
GTTTCTACTTCCTTATATGCGCAAGCGGCTTTAAAAAGCATTTTAAAATGTTTTAAATATAACCAAATAGTACGTTTTTAATTCAAAGGTTACTCACTTATTCAAGTGCACCAATAAGAATGTATTTTAAATGTTTTCCCGCCCCCTGGGGCGGGAAAACATCTTTTTCTTTAATACCTAAAATACGTTTGCGGATTTTAGGTACTTTGTAGAATTCATGAATAGCAAAGGCCGAAGACGAGTTTAACACCTTGTCTTCGGCCTTTACTTTATTATTCATAAAAGTTGTACCCGTTCGCCGTCCTTGCTTTGAGACGCTGAGTGGGGTGAGGTAGCCATCCAGATAGCCCGCCTACCGCGCTAGCGCTACTCTTTTACTCGGGTGGTATAGAACAGTTTAATTTTGACGTTGTTTCTGTCGGTAACCAGCCTGTTCACCGAGTGCCTGTCGGAAGGGGTGGAAAGTAAAATCTGCGTCAGGTCTGCCTGGTCATCTATCACGTTCTGAATAAAAAAGGTGATATCAGCGAGGTACCTTCCTTCTTTTGAAAGAGTATCTACCATTTGATATTTAAGCCGGGTAGGAAACAGGTTACTGCTGTTGCCAAAGGCCACACTCAGTGAATCCGAACGGTTGTTATCATATATTTTTCGCGCATTACCATTGAGAAACTGATACCGGTTGCTCGCATTGGTTAACCACAGATCAATGGTTGAAGGCACGTAATTGAAGGGATAAGTATCTTCAGGGTTGGATATCTCCAGATAGGCATTGTTGATAACGATGTTGTCTACGGTATCCATAACAGCCGTGAAGGGGAGCATATCCAAAGTCACGCTTACTCCACCACCTTCCTGGAGATAGATTTTTCCATCGTTGGGATCGTAGCTTTGATAAAAGGTGGTCAGCCCTTCGAGCGGAGTTCCTGTTCGGTCAAAATCATAGGCATTTGGTGAAATCTGATTGTGCCTGAAAGCACTAAAATCAATGGTCATTTTTTCTAAATCACCATCAATAGTTTGCCGGTAATACAGTTCGATACGCGATTGCCCATCACCGGCATTAAAACCGAGAATTCCCTTATTGGCTAATCCTGTTTTGATACTGATCCCTGTCACCAGGTCGCGGAGGCGGCCTTTTTTCATGAGCTCAGTATTCGTTTTCAGAGAATCGAAAATCACCTCGGCAAATTGCTGGGAAAGGTTTACGGTAAGGGTATCTGCTTTCCCATCGGGAATGCCCAGTGTATAATCAACAGAACCAATCAGGCTGTCAAGTAATAGCCCCTTGAATTTATAGGGATTAAAAAGAGTAGCCGAATCATAATTTGACTGGAGCAAGTATACATCAAAGCGTTGTATAGCATAATTGTCTGCTCCATAAGTATAATCATGAACCAGTTTAAGATCCATGCGTTCTACGATTGCATCGGCGGCAATATAGATGTAATCATTTACATCCATATCAAGCTCAGTGTAGCCTTGGGCTGATACTCTCCCGAAATGATTATCAAAGTATTCCCCTACGAGCAACCGATCCGGACTGCCTGAGCGAATAGAATCCCTCCAAAACATAGTAGCTTGCGGCACATACTCCAGATAATTTAAATTGAATATATTGTCCTGAGGCGGCAACCCGATTTCAAGGTCTTCCCTTTCACAAGACAAAAAAAAGGCTGGTAGCAAAACCAGCCCGATAAAGGTTTTTCTAACCCACAAGGTCATGGTATAAATTATAATACGATTCAGTAAAATTTTCTCCTTCTTCAATGACATCCATCGCCTTATTCTCTTTTTTATTATTATTAAGAAAATCAACTTCGGTGTCTTCTGCTTTTATCACTGCATCAGAAAACTCTGTTGCCAGCTTTATAAACCCTTCATAATCAGCGGTCTGAAGTCCCTGAAGCATATCATCTTCGATGTCCATCATTTTCACCTTACTCATCAGGTCTGTGCTGAATTTATGGTCAAAAGCATTATTATAAATTGAAAACACTGTTTTTGTCTCTTTAAACAAAGGGTCATTTTTATAAGTTGTTTTCAAATACAAGGGAATAAGGCTTGTGATCCAGTCATTACAATGAACAATATCAGGGGCCCATCCCAGTTTGCGAACTGTTTCTATAACGCCCTTACAGAAAAATATTGCCCTTTCGTCATTGTCTGCATAAAAATTATTTTCCTTGTCGTGAAAAACAGACTTTCTGTGGAAATAATCTTCATTGTCAATAAAATACACTTGCATCTTGGCATTTGGTATAGAAGCAACCTTGATAATCAGGGGCTTCTCATCGTCACCTACCGCAATATTAATACCTGAAAGCCTGACAACTTCATGCAACCGGTTCTTCCTTTCGTTGATCAACCCAAATCGCGGAACTAATATTCTGATTTCCATCCCGCGTTCCTGCATGGCTTGGGGTAATTTTCGCACAAAATCCGCAACGGCTGAAGTTTCCAGAAACGGATTAATCTCACTGGCTACATAAAGGACTCTTAATTTTGACATAAGTATAAAATTTAGATTAGAGCTCAAACAAGAGCACAAAATTACAAAATTTATATCAAAACTCAAGGTTTTTTTAATGAATGAATTTAATTTTGGCCGCTTTACCCCCTTTTTAATAAGTATGCAGGTATTTTATAAAATCCAGGAACTGAGGGATTATGTGAATAAGTGCCGGTTAAACCGAATGTCACTGGGGCTGGTGCCTACGATGGGCGCATTGCACAACGGCCACCTTTCACTGATGAAGGGCAGCCTGTCAGAAAATAATATTACGCTGGCCACCATTTATGTAAATCCCAGTCAGTTTAATAACCCTGAGGACTATATAAATTATCCCAAAACACGGGATTCAGATCTCGAAAAACTTGAAAAGACAGGGGTACAGGCTGTTTTCTGTCCCCATGATCAGGAAATGTATGAGGGCAAACCCCTGATAAACCTGCATTTTGGCCACCTGGAGGAAGTGATGGAAGGCCATTTCAGGCCCGGGCATTTTAACGGTGTGGGTATCGTTGTAGCCAAACTCTTTAATATCGTCCGCCCCGACAAGGCCTATTTTGGCCAAAAAGACCTTCAACAATTTGCGGTGATCAGTGCCCTCAACAAAGAGTTGAAATTCGATATTGAGTTGCGTTGCATGCCCATAGTCCGTGAAAAAGACGGCCTGGCGATGTCTTCAAGAAACCTGCTGCTTACTGCGGAGCAAAGAAGTGAAGCCACGGTATTTTATGAGGCGCTATCCAGGGGAAGTGAGTTGTTGCTTGCCGGTTTTTCTCCCGAAAAGGTCAAAACATCCATTGAAAAGATGTTCGGGAAACACCCGGCCCGGCTGGAATATATTGAAATCACTGATGCAGATACATTGAAACCTTTATCATCATTATCGGGTTATAGCCGTGTGGCGTTGTGTATCGCCGGTCACATGGGTAAGATTAGGCTCATTGACAATACATTGTTAACTTTGCAGCAAAATTAAAGATGGGATGTTAATAGAGGTGATGAAATCGAAGATCCACCGGGTAAAGGTTACCCAGGCGGAACTGCATTATGTGGGTAGTATTACGATAGACGAAGACCTGCTGGATGCCTCAGAGATCATTGAAGGTCAAAAAGTGCAGATTGTAAATATAAATAACGGAGAAAGGCTTGACACTTACGTTATCAAAGGAAAGCGTGGATCAGGTGAAGTGTGTCTTAATGGTCCTGCTGCCCGGAAAGTACAGGTGGGGGATGTTATCATCATCATAACCTATGCTTATATGGAGCCTGGGGAAGCGAAGAACTTCGAACCTACCGTTATATTTCCCGACCAGCAAAACAGGCCGGTGTAGTCTTTATTTATATGCAGGAAAAACTTAAAGGATTAGTTCGGTATTTAATCATGGTAGGCATTGCTGCCCTTTTGCTGTGGTTGGCCGTATATAATATTGAAGTGGGCGAAGGGCAGACAAAACTAGGTTTTATCATGAGTATTTGGGCTACTGCTGATAAAAAGTATCTGTTCCTTTCTGCATTCATGGCCATCATCAGCCATGTCATACGCGCTGAGCGATGGCGTATGCTCCTGAAGCCCTTGGGTCATCCGGTATCACTCGGTCACGGTTTTCTCTCGGTCATGATTGGCTATTTTGTCAACCTGGCAATACCCCGGGGGGGTGAGGTTTCGCGTTGCTACAATATATATAAGCTCGATAAAACACCAATGGATATCTCTTTTGGAACAGTGGTGGCCGAAAGAGTCATCGACCTCTTTTTTCTTCTTTCACTTATTGCCCTGGCCTTTTTCATAGAACTTGATAATCTCCTGTACTTTTTTAGTGAGCTAAACATCTCGGGAGAAGATGAAGGGGCAACATATCCTATAACCTCACTTTTGATACTTGGTGTGGCGGGTCTTTCTTTGAGTATTGCCTTTATTATTTTTGTTTTCCGTTATTATAAAATGAAAACCCTGCGTTTGGCGGTGAAGATGCGCACTGCATTTCGGGGTTTAAAAAAAGGACTGACTATTGTTTTTAAGATCAAAAACAAAACACTCTTTTTTACGTATAGTGTATTGATTTGGGTTCTTTACTACCTGATGAGCTATTTTGTAATCATTGCTTTTCCACAAACTGCAGAACTTGGCCTTTTAGCGGCGTTAAGCATTTTTGTGATTGGAGGTATTGCAATGGCTATACCATTACCCGGAGGAACAGGCAGTTATCATGTACTTGTTCCTTTTGGACTGGTGTTGCTCTATGGCCTTGGTCAGCAGGAAAGTGTCGCATTTTCTTTCATTTTCCACGGCTGGCAAACCTTTATCATTATTATTTTTGGACTGTTTTCATTATTGTTAAGCCAGTATATTATCAGAAAGAATAAAAATGTTTAACACAACCAATAAGATTTTCTCGCTGGACAATGCCATTGAAATGAGTCTGAAATGGAGAGAAGAAGGCCATAAAACTGTTTTCACCAATGGGTGCTTCGACCTGGTACATCTGGGTCATGTGGATTATCTGGAAAAGGCGGCCAACCTGGGAGACCACCTAATTCTGGGCCTGAATACCGATGATAGTATAAGCCGTCTTAAAGGCCCTTCCAGGCCCGTGGCCGATCAGCATTCCAGGGCCAGGGTTATGGCCGGATTCGCTTTTATAAGCATGGTGGTGTTGTTCGATGAAGACACCCCTTATGAGCTGATTAGCCAGCTAAAACCTGACATCCTCGTGAAGGGTGATGACTATTTGGCAGATAACATTGTTGGCGCAGATATTGTTAGAGAAAATGGAGGTGAAGTTATTACGATCCCGCTGGTTGAAGGATATTCTACCAGTAAGATAATTAATAAGATTATTAACGATAAAACGAATATAATATGATTTTGGTAATTGGTCTGTTCTTCATGCTGGTGAGCTGGATCATAAGCTCAAGGCTGAAAAGTAAATTTAAGAAATACAGTCAGGAAACCCTTAGCTCAAACCTGACGGGCGCAGAAGTGGCTCAGCTTATGCTGGCAGATAACGGAATCCGCGATGTGCAGGTGATTAGTGTGGGAGGTCAGCTTACTGACCATTATAACCCGGCCAACAAAACGATCAACCTGAGTGAAAGTGTTTTTCACGCCAGAAATGCAGCGGCAGCGGCAGTTGCTGCGCATGAAACAGGCCATGCCGTACAGCATGCCAAAGCATACAGCATGCTTGAGGTACGTTCCGTACTGGTACCCCTGCAAAATGCCACTTCAAGAATAATGAACATTATTTTTATGGTGATGCTTTTTGGTGGATTCATGCTGCCCAGTATGATTCCCTGGAGCCTGGCCCTGCTAATCATCATTGGCTGTTACTTTGTATTCACGCTTTTTGCTTTCGTTACACTGCCCGTAGAATTTGATGCCAGCAAAAGAGCACTTGCATGGATTGAGGCCCGCGGCATTGTTACCAGCCAGGAACACGAAATGGCCAAAGATGCCCTGAAATGGGCCGCAATGACATACGTGGTTACAGCGATCGGCTCTCTGGTTACCTTGTTATATTATGTCATGATGTTCATGGGGGGTAGTGATGATTAATTGACTTGTCTAAAGTCAATGTTTATCGGAATGCCGGCGGTCTTTCCGGTAATAGTGTACACACGACTTAATGGACAGGAGCGAACAAATGAAAAATCATTTTATTCATTTGACAATATTCTTTAAATTGAGGAACGAATGTTAATTGATTTTTCATTTCCCTTATCAAAACCCGCTCTGCCATGAAAACAAGACGTGAATTTATTAAGAAAACAAGTGCGCTCACCGCATTTGGCCTTTTTGCTGACTGGGCTTCGGCAAATCCCGTAAATGATAAATTTGGTGAGGTGTTGCCCCAACGGCAGCTTATACGCAATGGTGAAAAAACCACGGCCTTTGGCATGGGTGGTTATCACCTCGGCATTACACTCAATCCCAAAGAGGCAGAAAAAATGATCGAGCGGGCAATGGAACTGGGCGTTCGATTCTATGATAATGCCCGGGGTTACCATGCCGGCAGATCTGAGGAGTACATGGGGAAATTTCTTACGCCCAAATACCGGGAGGATATTTTTTTGATGACCAAGTCGCCGGGAAGCACGGCCAAAGAGGCGCAGAAACACCTTGATGAATCGCTAAAGGCCCTTAACACGGATTATCTGGATCTCTGGCAAATGCATGCACTCAACCGGCCTGAAGATGTAGACAATCGATTGAACGCCGGTGTGCTCGATGTGTTTCTTGAGGCCCGTGAAAAAGGAAAAACAAGGTATATCGGGTTTACAGGACACCAAAATCCCAAGACCCATTTGCACTTTTTGGAAATACTTAAGGCCCGGGGCCTTGAAATGGAAACCGTCCAGATGCCAATGAATGTTTGCGACTCCTCTTTTGAGTCATTTCAAAATAAACTTTTGCCGGTACTTCTTGAACGGGGGTACGGCGCCATTGCCATGAAAACGATGGCCGGGGGAAGTATGATGGGCAAACGTATAGATACTACTCCGGCACATATCAAAACAGAAGACATCCCCGACATGGTGGGTAAAGAAGGTATAGCGTTATCTAAATTGCACCAATATGTATACGGCTTACCTGTCTCTGTCTTGTGCAGTGGTTGTGCCAATCTTCAGGAACTGGAAGATAATGTAAAAACACTTCGCGAATTGAAAAAACTCAGCGAGACGGAAATGAAAGATTTAGAGGCCCTGGCTAAACCTTATGCCGGTATGATTGTTGAGAACTATAAAAGGGTGTTTTAACACGTAATCAACAAATTATTAAAATTATTTTCGCTTACGTGACATAAATTACAAAAGGCATCATTTCACATCATTACCTTTGTGTCATATTTTAAATACGAAAACAAAAAACAAATGGGAATATTAGATTTATTATTAGGTAAAAAGCTGGATTACGCTGATTTGAAGGCTCAAGGGGCAGTAATCGTTGATGTGAGATCAAGGGGAGAGTTTATGGGCGGCCATGTGGTTGACTCAAAGAACATTCCGTTGGATGAGATCAGCAAAAGGGCTGAGGAAATTAAAAAGTGGAACAAACCAGTAGTGCTTTGCTGTGCATCGGGCAACCGAAGCGGATCAGCTAAGCATATTTTGGAAAGTAAAGGCGTGGATGCGCACAACGGTGGTAGCTGGACTAATGTTCAGTACAACTGGAACCAGTAAATCAGGGGAATGAGTGAAAAGTATTTTAGCTGTGATATTCACAGTTAAAATGCTTTTTTTTTAAAGGCGCCTTAGGATTTAAGGGAATACTAAATTTTCGGTTACCGTCTCACTTCAAAACGGTCAAAACCGACAGTCTTTATTTCTTCCACCCGGATATTACTGACCCGGGCAAGTGGCGGCCCCTGCCTGCACCAG
>JAOUKJ010000591.1 GCA_029882675.1 Cyclobacteriaceae bacterium | reverse complement strand
CTATTGTCACCCTTTTTAATATGAAGGTTTAGGAATTTATTCTCTGGTAAACTTCCCGGGCTGTTGCCATATTCAAAAAAGCTCATTAACATGGTTTGATCTTTTATATTGATTTGAATTTTAACAGTAACCTTTTCATCTACAACGGCAGAGTTTGACATTTTTCCATCAATTAAACTGAGTATGGCAGTCTTTCCTTCAACAACATCACCGAACTCATCAACAACATTGACGACTTCCCAAATTCCCTCTTTGCTCTTATCTGGTTGCTCTGTTTGATCTAGTTGGCCAGTATCTACCACAGTTGTGTCAGGTTTTAAGTCTTGCTCATCACTGGCAACTTCTTTCTTTGAAGTGCACATAATAAATATTGGCATAAGAGCGATAAATAAGTAATTTAGATTTTTCATACTTGTTAAGTTTATTTGTGGGTGTAATATTCAATTCTAAAAATTGACAGTCAATACCAAGTTTTAGGTATTGTTTTGGTCAATATCACATCATTTTTGTTTCTGATTTTCATTTTTCATCAATCAAAAAGTCGCATAATCGACCTATTCTTGCTGTAAAAGCAATTTTTGAGCATATACTTCACTTTTTGTATTGGGAAATGAGGGGAGATATTAGATGTTCGATATGAGATATTAGACGGGGTGAGGGGGTGGAATGAGGGGAAAGGGATTTGCTGGATTCCTGTTCTATCCACCCTCCCTCCCGCACTGCTCAGGAATGACATCGTCCTTTTTGTTGATATGAATCCTTTGGCCTAAAAGAGTACGTCATTCCGGCCGAAGAGGCAGGGATGTGCGGGTGCGAGCCGGAATCCACATGCCCGCCCCATTTGTCTGAACCACGGATAAACCGGATATTGAGTGCGACATGCAATCATGAAGATCGTGGTAATCTAGAAAATCAAGGTTCAGACAACTAAACTTGGTCGTTTTGGAGGGAGTTGGGGATGTAAGCAGGGAATTGCTGGTTATTTTTCGAGTTCTTCGTCGATAATACGTATAAGATGTTTTGCAATTTGTTTATTAGCTATTATTATATTTTTTCTCTGTTCAATAGTTCTAATTGAATTCTTTAAAAGGAACTCAAATTCAGGGGTACTTAAATTTTTTATCATTTCAGCAGAAATAAATTGATAATCCAGACTATCCCGATTCACACCCATGCTTCCTGCCAGAAAAAATTCAAACGGAATTTGTTCTATTATATTATCCTGCATCTTCCAAGTTCTTTCCTCAATCAGCTTATTAAATGTTGGCAGAAAAGTATCCCCATGATACCATATAAGACCACGCCTTATTGAATCATTCTTTATAAGTTTAAGCATACCAGAATTTTGAATTTCAGTAAAGGTTGTATTTGTTTTTTCTACACTGACCAATCTTCCAATAGTTTGCGCATTATTTGTAAATTGTAAAGGATTATTTATCTTATTATTTTTAAATAATACCTTCCATAATTCTATTCCCAAACCCACACTTAAACTATCTCCTTTGCTATTCCATGTATAGATTAAAGTATCCTGCACTAAATCTGATCTTATATTTTTCAGGTAAGTATTTTCAGCTATCTTGTTCTGCCTTTCCTCCCGCCACTCATCCACCATAAAAGAAATGGTAATACCCACTATAATAGCAAGGACTTCATAGACGTATTTGAGGTAGGGTTTGAGGCTCATAGGTTTTGAAGGTTATTTTATAGAACCAGCTTCATGCACGGCCTTCCATGAGTTATTGAATTTTTTGAAAACAAAAGTCCAATTTCCGCCATATGAAATGGTATCTCCTTTTGGGGTGATCATCTTTTCTTTTGCTAAAAACGTACATACTGCCGAGGTTCTTGAAAGGACGAATATTCTTTTGTTATTTAATTCTCTAAATATATACTTATATCCTCTTTCCTCCATAGTGTAGAGCTGTTCCTTTACATTTGAATAGATTGTATCCAATATGACACCTCCATTCGCTTTTGTGTACCCGGGAACGTCTGCTCTCATTTCAATTGCCTGAGTAATTGGATTATCAGCAAGGGTTGAATAATCATCCATTACTTTTTTAATTTCACTGTAAACCAATTGTGCTTCTTCCTCAGTTAGCTCTTCACAATTTGGTACATTTGATTTCATAGATAATAATATCCCTATTATCATTACAACGAGAAGTGTTCCTATTATTTTCATAACATCTCAGGTTTTCAGTTGTTTTCCTTCGTTTTTACCCGCTTCACCATTATTTTCACCTGCCTATCTGAAGATATTCAGACAGGTACTACACTAACCAAGTATAATACTATCATGAACGTGAAACCTGCCTGACCACCTTTAAATAATTGATCATGCAGGCAGGCTTAAAACCAAGATACTTAAATGTAACAAACTTTCATACTACCTCCAATATTATGATCCAGAGATTAGAAAAAGGTCTAAAGAATACCTCAGTCTTTACCTCTTTGACAAACCGAAAGATGAGTTGGAAAGGAAACACAAAGGAAATAAATAGGCAGTCAACAGTAAAGCAGTAGGCAGTTTGGTTGGGGACGGGGTATAGGGATGGACATTACTCCTGTTGCGTTGTAGAGACGCAATGCATTGCGTCTCTACAAGAGGAAGGCCAAACCCAAAAACACTACGACGTCATGCTGTCCGATAAACCGGCCGAAGGAAACATCTCACTAATCCTTGGGAGTATTCCCACTCTTCTGTCTGGCCCTACTAACTCGGGCACGATTGATAGTATTACTAGCAAACTGATAAGGCCGCAACAGCGGGTAACTCTTCGTCAACGGATCCACACTCAAAAACCTCCCCACG
>JAOUKJ010000590.1 GCA_029882675.1 Cyclobacteriaceae bacterium | reverse complement strand
CTCGGGCCCTGCCGGTCTTCACTGTCAGCACCGTGTTGGGAGTCGCCGTAGTCATTGGCCAGGTTGCTGAGCACCTGCAGAAACACAGTGGTGGAGATACAAAGTAAAAACACCGGCCATTGAAAGAATCCTTGTGAGCCGGCCAGAAAATTACCCATCCCTATACTTGCCAGTGCCAGAGGCAATGTACGTAGCCGGAATGCTGAAATCCAGTGCTTGATACTTCCCATATTTACATTCTCACGGGTGACTCAATGCCCAACAGGCCCAAGGCAGAAGAAATCACTTCGGCTATTTTGGCTGACAACGCCACCCGAAACTCCCGCAATGTCTCATCTTCTTCTTTGAGGATGATCACGTTTTGCCACAGCTTGTTGTATTCCCTGGCCAGGTCGTAGGCATACTGCGCGATGACCGAAGGGGAGAACTCCCGGGCGGCATCCTGTATCCGTTCAGGGAATTCGCTCAACCTGTACACCAGTTCTTTTTCAATATCAGTAAGTTTGTCACAAGCAAAATGTTGTTTTCTTTCAACACCCAGCGCATCGGCCTTTCTGAGCAGGGAGGATATCCGTGCATGGGTATATTGGATAAACGGGCCGGTATTGCCCTGAAGGTCTACAGACTCTTCCGGGTTAAAAAGTATTCGTTTTTTGGGATCTACCCGCAACAGGTAGTACTTCAACGCGCCCAACCCAAGCATGCGGTAAAGGTTTTCTGCTTCTTCCGGTGAAAGTTCATCTATTTTGCCCAGCTCCATTGTTTTCTCCCGGGTCTTGGCAATCACCTCATCAATGAGGTCGTCAGCATCAACAACGGTTCCTTCCCGTGACTTCATCTTCCCGAAGGGCAGGTCCACCATCCCATAGGAAAGGTGATAACATTCCCTGGCCCAGGAATATCCCAGCTTGTCGAGTATCAGAAAGAGGACCTTAAAATGATATTCCTGTTCATTACCAACGGTATATATTTGACGGTTGATATTGGGGTGGTCTTTATACCGCAGTATGGCCGTACCGATATCCTGGGTCATATAAACACTGGTGCCGTCCGACCGCAACAACAATTTTTCATCCAGCCCGTCATCGGTCAGGTCTACCCACACCGAACCATCATCTTTCTTATAAAAAACGCCTTTTTCAACGCCTTTCAGTACTTCTTCCCTCCCCAGCAAATAGGTATCTGACTCGTAGTACAATTTATCAAAGTCAACACCCATTTTTTTGTAGGTGGTATTGAAACCCTCATACACCCAGCCATTCATTTTAGCCCATAAAGCATACACTTCCGGGTCTTTTTTCTCCCATTTCAGCAGCATGTCCTGTGCTTCTTTGAAAATGGGCGCATTTCTTTCGGCCTCTGCGCTTTCCTGTCCACCGGCGATGAGTTCGGCCACTTCACTTTTAAACTCCCGGTCGTACCTCACGTAGTAGTTGCCAATAAACTTATCGCCCTTGGCCCCTTCACTTTCGGGTGTGGCCCCCTCGCCATACCTTTTCCAGGCCACCATCGATTTACAGATATGTATGCCCCGGTCATTGATGATCTGTACCCTTGTCACCTGCTGGCCACTGGCCTCCAGGATTTCTGAAACAGACCAACCCAAAAAGATATTTCGCATGTGGCCCAGATGAAGCGGTTTGTTGGTATTGGGCGAAGAATATTCCACCATGACCTCCCCCTTCTTCGCCATCTGCCCGTTGTTTTGCAGGATGACATTGAAAACGGCAATCCAGGCTTTGTCTGAAATCACCAGGTTCAGAAATCCCTTGACCACATTAAACCGGTCCACAACATCGGTATGTTGCTGAAGGTATTCGCCCAGGGCGGTGGCTGTAGCTTCCGGATTTTGTTTGGATATTCTTGAAAAAGGAAAACACACCAGGGTATGAGAACCTTCAAATTCTTTTCTGGTGGGCTGTAATGCCACCTCCTCTTCCGCTAAGGAAGCGCCATACAGTTGCTGAAAAGCGTTACTTATGGATTCTTTTAATATCTGCTCTATATTCATTCTCTCCTTTTTTACCATCCCAAAACGTAGGCAAACACAAGTGGCGCTACGATGGTGGCATCTGATTCAATTATATATTTAGGGGTATCTATACTCAGTTTTCCCCAGGTAATTTTTTCATTGGGCACTGCCCCTGAATACGACCCATAACTCGTTGTGGAGTCGGATATCTGACAAAAGTACGACCAAAAGGGTGTACTGTCCTCTCCGAGATCCTGGGTCATCATGGGCACCACGCATATCGGAAAGTCACCGGCTATACCTCCACCGATCTGGAAAAAGCCAATCCCTTCATCAGTGGCATTCTTTTTATACCAGTCGGCCAGGAAAATCATGTACTCAATTCCGGACTTTACCGTAGCCGGTTTTACATCACCTGTTATGCAATGCGCTGCAAAGATATTACCTATTGTAGAGTCTTCCCAACCCGGCACCACCATCGGCAGGTTTTTTTCTGCTGCGGCCACCATCCAGGAGTCTTTGGGATCTATTTCATAGTACTGTTCGAGTACACCTGAAAGGATGAGCTTGTACATAAACTCATGGGGGAAATAGCGTTCTCCCTTTTTTTCAGCTTCTACCCAAAGGTCAACAATGTGTGACTCCAGTCGCCTGAAGGCCTCTTCCTTCGGTATACAGGTGTCTGTGACCCTGTTGAGTCCTTTTTCCAAAAGGCTCCATTCCTGCTGCGGGGTCAGGTCGCGGTAATTGGGCAAACGTTCATAGTGGGAATGGGCCACTAAATTCATCACGTCCTCCTCCAGGTTGGCCCCCGTGCAAGAAATGATCTGTACTTTGTCCTGGCGTATC
>JAOUKJ010000589.1 GCA_029882675.1 Cyclobacteriaceae bacterium | reverse complement strand
TCTTGACCCGGTTGTCTTTGGCACAGGAAGCCAAAAGCAACGTAAGGGTAAGTAAGTACAGTAGTTTTATTTTTGTTTTATGCATGTTATCGTAATCTGGCCACAAGTAACTAAAAACCAAAGTATTTTTTAGCGTTGTAGTAACTTATATTTTCTACCATCTGCCCAAGTAAGTCCATATCATCGGGTAACAGCCCATTTTCAACATCGTTTCCGAGCAGGTTGCACAAGATTCTTCTGAAATAATCATGACGGGGATAAGATAAAAAACTCCGGCTATCGGTAAGCATTCCTACAAAATGGCTCAATAAGCCCATGTTTGACAAGGCGTTCATCTGTAGTTCCATGCCATCTTTCTGATCCAGAAACCACCAGCCCGAACCAAACTGCATTTTGCCTACGATTGAACCGTCATTGAAATTACCGCACATGGTAGCAAAGAGTTCGTTGTCACGTGGGTTGAGGTTGTATAGTACGGTTTTGGCCAGCTTGTCGTTGATGTCCAGACTGTCGAAAAACTTCGATAGAGAACGGGCCATACTGAAATCACCCATGGAGTCAAAGCCCGTATCGGGGCCCAGCTGCCGCATCATGCGAGTGCTGTTATTTCTTATACCCCCCAGGTGGAATTGCTGAGCCCATCCTTTACTGTGATCCAGCTCAGCCAGATAAATCAGCATAGCCGATTTGTATTTTAAGGCTTGTTCAATAGTGACGCCCTTGCCGCTTCTGGCCAACTCAAAAGCCTTCATTACTTCATCTTCTGTAAAGTCCTCGGCATAGACTGTTTCCAATCCGTGGTCCGAAAGCCGACAACCCATTTTGGCAAAGTAATCATGCCTTTTCTGTAGGGCTTCTTTCACATCAGCCAGATTGGAAATATTTACATCAGCACTGGCCCCAAGCCTATCCAGGTAGGCATTGAAGTCTGTTGTGTTGTCAATATTTAAAACCTTATCCGCCCGGAAGGTGGGATACATCTTTATTTCAAAGCCATCTTCCTTTACTTTTTTATGGTGTTCAAGACTATCCGCAGGGTCGTCGGTGGTGCATACTACTTCAACTTTAAACTTGCGCATTATGTTGCGGGCACTGAAGTCGTCCTGCTGAAGCAGGGCCGTAGATTCGTTGTAAATGTCTCGTGATGATTCGGGATTAAGTATCTTTTTAATACCAAAGGGCCTTTTCAATTCCATATGGGTCCAGTGATAGAGGGGATTGCGGAGGGTATAGGGTACGGTCTCTGCCCACTTCTCAAATTTCTCATAGTCGTCGGCATGTCCAGTGATGTATTTTTCATCGATGCCGTTGGTGCGCATAGCTCGCCACTTATAATGGTCACCGGCAAGCCAAATCTGACTCATGTTTTCAAATTTCCGATCGGCAGCAACGTCCTCGGGGGGTAGGTGGCAGTGATAGTCGATGATGGGTAAATCTGCCGCATGCTCAAAATAGAGGCGACGTGCAGTTTCTGTCTGGAGTATAAAGTTCTTGTCGAGAAATACTTTCATGCCTTTGTCTTTACTTTTTTATAAACGGCCGCTAAAATAGAAAGAGTTTTGGAATTGACATAATCAGTCTTTGGTTTACATTGTTTAAAACCATTTACCGGTTGGCTATTTACAAATAAAAAACCCGGGAAAAGAAAGGAAGGCTTTCTTTTCCCGGGTTTTCACATCATATTATTTCATTGGTCGCTCGATATTGATCCGCCAGAGGCTTTTTCAGCATGCCCTGTTTATGAAAAGCATCCATGGGATAGAGGGCTCGCCAGATATTGATAAAAGAAAATAAGGGGGTTGGTAAACGGCCGTGGCCTAATGATAAAATCCTGGAGCATTTGAAATCACGGATTTTTTAACCCGTAATAGAATGCTATTGCATAATCCGGGCAATGTCGTTTAGTTAAGCCACATTTGGTCTAACCCTTCAAGGGTTCCAAACCCTTGAAGGGTTGTAATTGCTGTTAACTAAACGACATTGATAATGCGGGTTAAATGGGCGAGACGTAACTTTTTTGAAAATCGGTCCATTTCGTCGATTTGTAATGCTCTTCGCCAATAAATTTAAGTACCTGATCAAAAAACTTCGGCTCCTGATAACCGGCAAGTGGCTGAAGCATATTAAAATCTTCGTCCAGAAAGACAACAGAAGGGTAGCTCAGTTTTCCATTGAGCAAAGAGGCGGCCAGTTCATGGTATCCCTTGGCACCGCTGGGAATAAATTTATATGTTTTGCCTCTGAAAATGATGTTTTCGCGTTGCTCAGCGTTGAGTTTAACCGCATAAAAATTTTCATTGAGATAGGTTGATACGATTTCATGACTGAAGGTTTTCTTGTCCATTACCTTACACCAGCCACACCAGTCCGTATAAACATCAATAAAAATTTTCTTTTTCGCTGTTTTAGATTTCTCTACAGCCTCTTCGAAAGTCATCCAATTGACTTTTGGATCTTCTGCCACTTTGACCGATTGAAAGCCCGTAAACGCAACAATAACCAAAACGGCTGTAATAAATAGCTTAAATTTCATCACCACAATAACTTTTTGTATTTGTTAACAACATCGAAGATAAAATAATTTCAAATATAATGCCATATTTTTTATATGTTACTATCAGCATAAGCGCGGATATGTTCGTAATGCCCGGGGTGGAACCATTGGTAATCCGCCTGATTTTTAAACCAGGTGAGTTGTCTTTTGGCATAGCGCCGGGTATTTCGTTTTATCAGCCTGATGGCTTCGACCATGTCGTGTTTTCCTTCCATCATAGCGAATAATTCTGAATATCCCACAGTTTGTAAGGCAGGTAATTCCCGTAAGGTAAAGTGTTTCTCTGCTTCAGCCAG
>JAOUKJ010000588.1 GCA_029882675.1 Cyclobacteriaceae bacterium | reverse complement strand
CCTTTCATAAGTAACTTTTCGGGCATTCCCATATTGCCTACTTCCGGCATGCCGGGATAGCCTTTTGGCCCCACGTTTTTAAGTACCAAAATGCTTGTCTCGTCCACATCCAGGTTGGGATCATTGATGCGGGCCTTATAATCTTCGATGGTTTCAAAGACCACCGCCTTTCCACGGTGCTTCATGAGTTCTTTTGTAGCTGCCGAAGGTTTAATAACGGCTCCATTCAGGGCCAGGTTCCCCCGTACCACGGCCAGTCCTGTTTCATTTGAAACGGGCTTGTCCATGGTGGCGATCACGTCCCGGTCAAAACATTCCACCGCCCTTGAGTTTTCGACAATAGATTTTCCGTTCACAGACACGGTATTTTTATCCAGCATGGCTTCACCCAGTTCTTTCATCACCGCGGGCAAGCCACCGGCGTAGAAAAAGTCTTCCATCATATATTTTCCGGAAGGCTGGAGATTAGCCAGCAGGGGCACATTTTCAGAGAGTTTATGGAAATCATCCAGGTTTAGATCTACACCTATCCGACCTGCAATAGCCTGTAAGTGTATCACAAAATTAGTAGAGCCTCCTATCGCTGCGTTGATACGAATGGCGTTTTCGAAAGCCCCCCGGGTCAATACTTTGGACAAAGTCAGATCATCTTCGACCATTTGCACAATTCTTCTCCCAGAAAGTTGTGCAATAACTTTTCTACGGGAATCAGCTGCCGGAATGGCCGCATTTTCCGGTAGCGTCAATCCAAGCGATTCCACCATACAAGCCATGGTCGAGGCCGTACCCATCACCGCACAATGGCCCTGACTACGGCACATCTCCGCTTCCGCCATTTTAAACTCTTCTTTACTTAATTCGCCTTTTCTATGGGCCTCACTAAAGCGCCACACATCCGAAGTGGCAATATCACGCCCCCGGTGTTTACCTGTAAGCATGGGCCCCCCCGACACCACAATGGTAGGCAAGTCAACACTACAGGCTCCCATCACCGTAGATGGTGTTGTTTTATCACAACCCGCCAGAATCACCACCCCGTCTAAAGGATTCGCCCTGATCGACTCTTCCGTGTCCATACTGGCCAGGTTTCTGTACAGCATGGCCGTGGGCTTGATCAGCGTTTCACCCAGCGACATCACCGGAAATTCGAGGGGAAAACCACCTGCCTCCCATACACCGCGTTTCACGGACTCTGCAAGCTCCCTGAAATGCGCATTACAAGGGGTCAGTTCAGACCATGTATTACATATACCTATTACCGGCTTGCCTTCAAATTCATCGGAAGGAAAGCCCTGGTTCTTCATCCAGGCCCGGTATATAAAACCGTCTTTTCCCTCTTTCCCAAACCAGTTTCTGCTGCGTAATTTACTTGTATCCATCTTAAATTTATTTTTTTACTGTCTAGTTGTGTATTTGGTTAATCGCTAATCGTTAATAGTTCATCGCAAATGGTTTACCCTTTAAAGCGGGCTTGTTTTTGTCCTTTTATTTCTGTCTCCAACATAAACGTCCTTCCGGCCAGTGGCCATTCTTTCTTCTGTTGCTCACTCAAAGGGTATTGTGAAGATGTAATAAACAGCGTTTTCATATCTGCCCCACCAAAACAACAACTTGTCGGGTGAAGTACCGGAACGGATATTTCACCCACCTTTTTTCCGGAAGCATCAAACCGGAGGATCTTCCCCCCTTCCCACATTGCCACCCAAAAGCCACCTTCACTGTCCACACACATACCATCGGGGTATTCATCCGATCCAAATATAATATAGTTGCGACGATTTGAAACAGCGCCCGTATGAATATCATAATCATAGGCATAAATAACATGGCGCAGGGTGTCTGTCATGTAAAACGTTTTTCTATCCGGAGCCCAATCCATGCCATTGGTAATGTAAATATTTCTTTCAACGAGGTTAAAGGAGTGGTCAGCATCCATCCTGTAGAGTTTCCCGGTATCCTCACGTCCTTCCCATTCCATGGTGCCGGCAAAAAACCGGCCGGCCGGGTCAACAGCACCATCATTAAACCTCACTTCCTTATTGTCATATTCAGGCGAACCGGCAATGAGTTCAAATTGGTTTGAGCTTTCATCATAAAATCCAAAACCATCCCTAACCGCCATTACCAGTCCCCCATTTTCCCTTAAAGCCAGCACACCCAGTGGCTGGCCCACCTCAAACTCCTTAATTACCCTGCTTTCAACATGACCAACAAAGAACCTGCCCATCATGATATCCACCCAATAAAGACTGTGCGTTTGCTCGTCCCATACAGGCCCTTCGCCATGTTCAGACTTAATATCAAATATTGGTTCAGCGTGCCTCACTATAATTATTGTTTTTTACCCATGTCGTATATTATAGAATATATTTTACACTTGAAGCATCAAGCAAATGATTAATCACCACTTCTGAAGCACAGAAAGATCACAAAAGTTTTTATACAAAGAATCCCAGCAGCAAGCATAAATTGCTATTACAGGTCATTTCTTGGTATTTTGTGCCTCCTTAGCGTACGCTATGGTTGAAAAAACACTCCAGTAAACGGCATAGCATTTACCTTAAATAAAATATACCGAAAGATAATAAAATAATGGAGTACAAGCCCGTCCCAAAAAAATAATTAACTAAAAAGTATTTCTCAGGTCAAAGAAATAATCTTCCTTTTGGATACATTAAGGCCTGAAGCGGGTCATTACTTATAGTGAAAAATCCGGGTCAATGTACCCATTGAAAAGTACGGCTGATATTAAAACCAAAGTGTAAATCGCCATTAAGTATATCTCCGGAAGTTTCGGTAATGAAGGCCTGCTCGATCATGCCGCGTGAATTGGTGATATGAAACTGAAAGACATGA
>JAOUKJ010000080.1 GCA_029882675.1 Cyclobacteriaceae bacterium | reverse complement strand
GCACACCCGCATGTGGCAAAGTCTGAAGATGATGTGAAGGTAGTAAGAGAAGGTAATGTAGTTCGTGTTTACATTACATCTATCCGTAGCCACTTTGCCCCTGACAATATTGAAGGTATAAAAGTAGGAGATAAGGTGTATTGGCATCTGACCAACCTGGAACAGGATTGGGATACTCCGCATGGATTTAGTGTGATGGGTGCTAACAATTCGGAAATTCTCGTTATGCCCGGCCAGACTGAAACCTTGTTATGGGAACCTCAAAAGCCTGGTGTTTATCCTTTCTATTGCACAGACTTCTGTTCAGCTTTGCATCAGGAAATGCAAGGCTATGTCAGGGTATCTGCAGCTGATGCCGATGTGACCTTGAAATGGTCATTAGGAGAGGAAGAGTAACAAACATTAAACATCATTAAAACTAAATCCTGCTCTTGCAGGATTTAGTTTTATATCAATATTTATCTATGAAATTCTTACCAAGAATATTAATGGTAGTGGGGGTGTTGTTTTTGCTTTCACTTTTTGTTTTTCCCATGTGGAAAATTACATTGTCTGCCCCGCAGTATCCTGACGGGATAGCAATGTATATATGGATTTCGAAAATTACCGGTGATACGGATTATACCCTACAGAATATTAATATTCTGAACCATTACATCGGCATGAAATACATTGAACCGGACTCTATTCCGGAATTAAAAATTTTCCCCTATGTTACGGGTTTTATGGCTTTGGTTGGACTAGTCTTTGTCTTTATAGGAAAGAAATACCTCTACCTTGTATGGGGAGTCGTGATGTTGCTAATGGGAGCGGTAGGTATTTATGATTTCTATCTGTGGGAGTATGACTATGGACATAACCTGGATCCTCTTGCACCAATAAAAATACCGGGAATGGCTTATCAACCACCCGTTTTTGGATCAAAAATGCTACTCAACTTCAACGCGACAAGTTACCCTGATATTGGAGGAATATTAATGGGATTGGGTATTTTTCTTAGTTTTGCTGCTTTCTACCTTGCGAAAAAAAATGAAGAAAAGCAGATATAACCTTTTAGCATATTATTTGTTAATTTTAATGATGGGCTGTGTTGTGAAACCACAGCCCATTCGTTATGGTGAAGCAGGTTGTCATTCATGTAAAATGACCATCGTAGATAAGCGTTATGCTACTCAAATTGTTACTTCCAAAGGAAAAGCCTATAGCTTTGATGCCGTAGAATGCATGATCAACTTCATGCTGGAAGGAGGGGTTAGCATAGACGAAAAGACATTGCTGTTGACAAATGTCTTTTCTGGAAAGGAGGAGTTATTCCCGGTAAGTGAGGTGGTGTTTTTGAGGAGCCCGGATTTGCCCAGCCCCATGGGCATGTTTCTTACACCATTTAAAAAAGAAAGTCATTTAATTGACAGTTTGAACCAGCGTGAAAATAAAATATACCAATGGGATGAATTGGTGAAAGATTTTACCAACTTGCCCGTGTTAAAAGAACCATGAAGATTTTTTACTTATCAATATTTACATTATTCCTCATTAAATCCGCTACATATCAATCAAAAGCCCACATATTGAAAGTATGCGCTTCCTGTAATTATACTACTATTACAGGAGCTGTACGTGATGCAAAGGCAGGTGATAGTGTGATCGTGGAAAAGGGTAACTATTTCGAAAGAGATATTACCATTACTAAACCTATTTTTCTGATAGGAATAGGATACCCGGTCATCGATGGGGAAAGTAGGGGTGAAATAATTACTGTTGAATCTGACAGTGTGACGATTGCCGGTTTTCAAATACAAAACGTAGGCACCAGCTATATAAAAGATCAGGCTGGAATTCAGGTAAAGGGGAAATATTGTCAGGTACTTGATAATGTGCTGTTGAATACTTTTTTTGGTATTTATCTGCAGAAAGCACACTTTACTCTTATTCAAAACAATCGAATTACAGGCAAGGCCATCAATCAAATATCATCGGGAAATGCCATCCATGTATGGGATAGTAAAAACATTAAGGTATTGAATAATGAAGTGAGGAACCATCGGGATGGAATATACCTGGAGTTTGTCGATGAGAGCCTGATTGAAAACAATATTAGTGAATATAATCTACGGTACGGGCTGCATTTTATGTTTTCCAACGATGATGATTATTTAAATAATGTTTTTAGAGATAATGGAGCAGGAGTGGCCGTAATGTTTTCAAGAAATATTCAAATGATTGGCAATACTTTTGATCACAACTGGGGTTCAAGTTCCTATGGTCTTTTGCTGAAGGAAATATACGATGGCAAAATCGAAAAAAATACCTTTTCACAAAACACCATTGGTATATATGGAGAAAGTGCCAACAGAATAATAATTGAAAGGAATACTTTTATGAACAATGGATGGGCTTTGAAAATATTAGGTAGTTGTATGGATAATGTAATTTCAGGTAATAATTTCTCTGGTAATACCTTCAATTTGTCTACCAATGCACGGAAAAACTATAATATTTACGATGGTAACTATTGGTCTGATTATACGGGCTATGACCTGAACCGCGATGGTATAGGTGATGTGCCCTACAGACCGGTAAAATTATACGCTTATCTGGTTGAAACCGTACCCACTTCCATTTTACTGCTGCGAAGCATGTTTACGGAATTTCTTAATTTTGCAGAAAAAGTAAACCCTACCTTTACCCCTGAGGGGCTGATAGACCAGTCTCCGCAAATGAAAAAATTCGATTTATGATTCAACTGTTAAACCTGTATAAAAATTTCGGAAAGACCAGGGTGCTGGAAGATGTGAATGTCCTGTTGAAAGAAGGTAGAATAACTGCTGTTCTGGGTCCGAACGGCTCAGGTAAAACTACCCTTATCAAGACTATTTTGGGGTTGGTAAAAGCCGATAAAGGACAAGTAAAAGTCAGTGATCTGGTGATTAATGGTTGCTGGGAATACCGAAAGGATATCGATTACCTATCGCAAATTGCCAGGTTTCCCGATAACCTGAAAGTCGTGGAACTGATTAATATGATAAAGGATTTCCGGCCACAGGAAACAAGGGAAAATTATTTAATAGACCTGTTTGAACTCAGGCCTTCGCTGGGAAAGAAACTTGGCGAATTGTCGGGGGGGACAAGGCAGAAAGTAAATATTGTGGTTACGCTCATGTTTGATAGTAAGTACCTTATTCTCGATGAACCAACGGTTGGCCTGGATCCGGTGGCCTTACTTAGGTTGAAAGACTTTATCAGGGATGAGCGAAAAAGAGGCAAAACGATTTTGATAACTACACATATTATAAACCTGGTGAATGAACTCGCTGAGGATATTATTTTTCTGTTGGAAGGAAAGGTTTACTTTCAGGGCACCATCGAAGAAATGATAAAATTAGGTAAAAGTGATGACCTGGAAAGGGTGATTGCGGAAATATTAACAAACGGAAAAGAAGGGTAATGAAAGGAAATCAAATGTTAAGGATATTGAAATACAGCTTTTTTGACCTGACCAGAAGCTGGTGGAACCTGGTTTATTTTGCTTTTTTTTTACTGGTTACGTTTTCATTATTGTACCTGAGTAGCGACCTCTCCAATGCCATGATCAGCCTGATGAATATTATTACTATCCTGATACCTCTCGTGGGGACATTGTTTGGTGTCATGCATTATTATAATTCGAAGGAATTTACTGAACTTTTGCTGGCTCAACCCATTAAAAGAAAGGATATTTTTCTGGGCCAATATCTGGGTTTGGCTGTGTCTTTATCCGCCGGCTTTATTGTCGGCCTATGTGTGCCCTTTTTTATGTATGGGATATTTCATTCAGAACTGTTCAGTCAGTTTATTTACTTGTTGGCTACGGGCATTTTACTTACGTTTACCTTTTCTTCCATTTCTTTTCTTATTGCATTAAATAATAATAATAAAATGAAGGGATTTGCACTGGCCTTGGTTTTTTGGCTCTTTATGGCCATAGTTTACGATGGCCTGTTTTTGTTATTATTAGTACAATTTGACGAGTACCCACTGGAAAAATTTGCGCTGGGAGTTTCCTTATTCAATCCAATTGACCTTTCAAGAGTGATTATCATGCTTAAACTGGATATAGCAGCGTTGTTAGGTTACACCGGCGCTGTTTTTAAATTATTTTTTGGTTCGTACACAGGCGTCATACTTTCATTCTCTATGTTGTTTGTCTGGTCTGTTGCGCCCATTCTTGTAACGTTAAAAGTAGCTTCAAAAAAAGATTTTTGATAATGATGAGATATACACTTTTTTTATTGATTTTGTCTGTTGTTATGGGTTGTTCTCAAAAAAAAGCAGAAAATCCGGAGGAACAGCGCCTTGTACAAGAACTTAATGTCTATCCGCAGGTTTCTTTGGAGTTATCAGCGGAAGGTCCATGGAAAATTGATACCGTCAGCATAGATTTCATTCTTATGATGGGAGAAAAAATAAATAAAACCGGCAGAAAATTGGAAAATGTCAAGATCGAGGAATTTAAAGCATTAAAAAATGGCCTTAATCATGATATTGAAAATATAAAGGCCGGGAAATCCTATAAGCAGTTGGAGATGTTTACCAGATATGTGGATGTATTATCAACGGAAGTGCATCAACTTGGAAGTGACGTCATGAAAACGAATCAGGTGGGGGTGGTTAGGATTAGCAATCACCTGGATATTTTCTTTGATTACTTTCAGGCGGAGGAATAATGAAAGGTGCAGTCCGCCTTACTTTGTTTTATTTTTTTCTAATAGCCTGCCTGGGAGCTTTTCTTAGGTATTTTTTCATTTCGCCCAATACCTATGTGAATTTTAGATTTTTGGTGCATACCCATTCACATGTGGCTTTATTGGGTTGGGGATTCAATGCGATGTTTATTTTGGTCTCCATTTACTTTGACCACTGGAATTCAAAGATTAAAATAATTTTTTGGCTGTTGCAAGTCTGTGTGGCTGGCATGCTTTTCACCTTCCCCTTTCAGGGGTA
The DNA here is from genome assembly GCA_029882675.1 of Cyclobacteriaceae bacterium. Classification (GTDB taxonomy): domain Bacteria; phylum Bacteroidota; class Bacteroidia; order Cytophagales; family Cyclobacteriaceae; genus JAOUKJ01. The sequence goes on along the minus strand of JAOUKJ010000080.1, from coordinate 6,422 downwards.
TGCAGGCTTTTCCATTACTTTCAGTACGCTTCACATTCTGATAACCTATTATTATTCCTGGCTGATTATAAAAGAAAGGGATATCACGATAACCTATTCAGGTCGTTTTTTGAAGTTGGGATTATTGTATTTCGTATTATCAACACTGGGGCCATTTTTACTCGCTATTTTCATGGTAAAAGGCATGCGGGATACCTATTGGTATGACCTCTCAATATATTTTTACCTGCACTTCCAGTATAATGGTTGGTTTGTACTGGTAATCATGGCCCTGCTCCTCCAATCGGTTGAGTTAAGTGGGATATGCCTCCCTGAAAAGAAGGTAAAAACGGTATTTTATTTAGTTGGATTAACAGTTCTGCCTGAATTTATTCTCTCTGTACTCTGGCTGGATCCCGGAGTGGTATGGCATCAGGTAAATGGGATTATTTCTATTGTTCAGGTCGTTGGAATTCTACTTTTTATCAACGTGTTATATAAGCCGATAATGGTTATCAAGCCTTCCTTTAAGCGTAATTTATTATGGATCCTTGTGGTCGTTTTATTATTGAAAAGCATTGGGGAATTTGTTCCTTCGTTTAGTGCAGTGGCCCGTTTTGTCTTCAATCAACGAGGGTTTCCCATGGCATACCTCCACCTGATCTTCATTGGATTTTTAAGCATAGGGATTATATTTTTCTTTATACAATCAAAAATACTTCGGATCAATTGGATTCTTAAAGGGGGAATCGTTGTTTTGTTTACAGGTTTCATCATCTCTGAGATGTTGTTGGTTTTTCAACCCATGGTTGTTCCATTGGGATTACACTTGCCAATGAATATTGATGAAGGATTGTTTTATTCGTCAGTATTAATGCCCATTGGGGCACTGTTAATATTTATTAATTCTTTTCAAGCCAAAGGGAATATATGAAAGAGCTTATCAAAAAGTACAATGTGCCCGCCCCAAGATATACCAGTTATCCGACTGTGCCTTTTTGGGATGTGGATCAGTTTAATACCGATACCTATTTGCAATCTGTTGTCCGGTCAGTTAAAGAAAGCAATGAACAGCAAGGTATAAGTTTGTATATTCACCTGCCTTATTGTGAAAGCCTTTGTACTTTTTGTGGCTGCAATAAAAGGATCACCAAAAACCATGATGTCGAAGGGCCTTATATCACTGCGCTGTTGAAGGAGTGGAAAATGTATACGGAGTTAATGGGCGAACGTCCGGTGATTCAGGAAATACACCTGGGGGGAGGAACACCTACCTTTTTTAGTCCTGAAAATATTAAAAACCTGATCAGTGGGATACTTGATGGTGCCCGGGTTTTACCACAGGCTGAATTTGGATTTGAGGGTCACCCAAATAATACCAGCCGGGAGCATCTGGAAACACTAGCTAAACTGGGTTTCTCAAGAGTAAGTTTTGGTATTCAGGATACAAGTACAGCCATTCAAAAGGTAATAAACCGCCTGCAACCATGGGAAAATGTGGAACGTGCAGTGAATTGGGCCCGGGAACTAAATTATAGCTCCATCAATTTTGATTTGGTATATGGTTTGCCTTTTCAACATAAAGAAAATATCGAAGAGACCATTGGGAAAACCCTGGAGCTGAGGCCCGAAAGGATTGCTTTTTACAGCTATGCCCATGTGCCCTGGATTAAGGGTTTGGGCCAACGAAAATTTACCGAAGCGGATCTGCCTAAGGATCAGGAAAAAAGAGCCCTTTATGAGCTTGGTTGTGAGAAACTCAGAGAAGCCGGCTATGTCGAAATAGGCATGGATCACTTTAGTCTGGAGGAAGATTCACTGTTTAAGGCCTGGAGAAACAATACACTGCACCGAAACTTTATGGGCTATACTTCAGGAAAAACCCAGCTAATGGTTGGACTTGGTGTTTCTTCCATTAGTGATAGCTGGTATGGTTTTGCTCAAAATGAAAAGAAGGTGGAAGACTATCTGGAGCGTGTGGATAGGGGTGAGATACCCATTTTTCGCGGGCATATACTGACGGCTGAAGACTTGTTTATAAGAAAGAAAATACTTGAAATAATGTGTTTCGGAGAAACAAGTATTACCGATAAGGAAATGGGCGAAAGGGGCTCAACGATACGTGAACGTTTATTGCCCCTTCAGCAAGATGGCCTGGTTCAACTTGGTGAAAAAGTAAAAGTGACTGAACAAGGAAGAACCTTTCTGCGAAATATCTGCATGGCCTTCGATGCCAGACTTTGGAGAACCAGTCCCGATCAGCAAATGTTTTCTATGTCAGTTTAAACGTAATTGTTTAACATCACAGGCATGACCAGCATGAGCATATCTTCATTATCATCCTGACCTACAGGGAAAATGAGACCGGCTTTGTTTGGTGCGGAAAGGTGAAGCTCTATTCTGTCAGATTGCGCGTTGTTCAGCATCTCAATCATAAACTTGGCATTGAACCCGATCTCTATATCTTCGCCATCGTGTTCGCAGGTAAGGCGTTCATTGGCTTCATTGGCAAAATCGAGATCCTCGGCTGAGATCATTAACTCACTTCCTGTGATTTTCACCCGAATTTGATGCGTTGTTTTGTTGGCATAAATGGCTATCCGGCGAAGTGAGCTTAGAAACTCATGCCGGTCAATAGTCATTTTTATATTATTATCACTGGGGATGACATTGTCATAATCCGGGAACCTTTCATCAATCAGGCGACATATCATTCTAATATTGCCGAACTTAAAGAAAGCATTGGCCATATTAAATTCAATAGTCACACTGGTGTTCTCCGTAGGTAGTGTTGATTTTAGTAAGTTTAGCGCCTTTCTTGGAATGATGATTGTGCTGCCGTTTTCAGAGGCAATATCTACCCTCCTGTACCTGACCAGGCGGTGCCCATCTGTGGATACAAACGTTGTGTTGGTGTCGCTGAGATTCATATATACTCCGGTCATTGCTGGCCTGAGTTCATCATTACTGGTCGCGAAAATAGTGGAGTTGATGGCCTTGCCCAATACATCTGTCGAAAGATCTATACTAAAATCATCTGAAACGACAGGTACCTTAGGGAAATCTGTTGCATTTTCACCGGAGAGCTTATATCGCCCGTTATCTGAGCTCAACTCAATGCTGTATGTTTCTTCATCAATTGAGAAAGTGACGGGCTGTTCAGGCAGGTTTTTCAAGGTTTCCATTAATATTTTTGCCGGTACAGCGATGCTTCCACTTTCCTTCGATTCTATTTCGAGTTCAGTTATCATGGATGTCTGGAGATCCGAAGCAGTTACGGTTAAAGACCCCTCACTAACTTCAAATAGAAAATTTTCCAGAATGGGAACCACCGGATTGGTAGTAACCACGCCATTTATAGATGAAAGCTGTTTTAGTAAAGACGCAGAAGAGACAATAAATTTCATTATTATGATATTGTAGTTAGGCCGATTTTAGCGGGGTAAATTTAAAACAAAATTGGCTCGATAAAAATATTCTTTTCACCTTGCTATACTATTTTTTAAAATAATCTATCGTTTTATATAATCCATCAATAATTTCCCGGCGAAAGGCCATGACATCAGTGGAATCCAGACGGCCCACAGCCGGGCCGGAAGGTTCATTTTGACTGAATATTTCAAGCGAGGTTTTGTTTTTCCCTACGTCAAAAAGTTCAATTTTAAGATCAGTTTTCATTTCCGTCGGCAGGCTGGTATAGATGAATTTGTCAGCGCGTAGAAGCGATATATGGTCGATATAATCAAATAATCGGGTTGTGTCAGTCTCCTGAAGGCCTTCAATACCAAACATGCCTTGATCAGGCACAATCTTAAAATTATCTTCAGGTGACATTGGATAACTAATATGGATTTCAGCAAGGTTTCTCCATTTCATCTGGCTAAAAACAAGTGAATTGCGCCAGGCATCAATTTCACTTCCTATCAGCGCATACACATAAGTGCGGTATCCCGGCAATTCCATCTGGTAAATATTATTGTTACCAGGATCTCTGAAATAGGTCACCGATTGGTTGTTATCACCCCAAACCTCATATGACAATACCTCCTGCTCGTTTTCATAGAGTTTAATTTTCAATCCCGCAGTGTCCAGATGGTTGGAAATCATTGGTTCAAGCTCTTTGGCAACAGGTCGCCTTATCCTCACATGCTGTACCATGGCAAAAAAGATATGTATTTTGGAAGGATCAGCGGGGTAACGATCATTGAGAATCCATCGACCTCCTTTGTATTCCAACGTTCCTGACTCCCTTGCTGAGTTTATTGTAATCTTATTAATATTCAGGGTGTTTTCCAGACTAAAAAGTGACTTATCCACTTGTAATCCTCCTTTTGTCCCAGTATTCCACAGACCATAAATCATGGTAAAGGCGAATGTGATAGTCAGCATGCCAATAAGCCTGATGTTCTTTTTTTGCTGCCGGTTCATTCTGAAATAAATTTTGTGTTTTTCTTTATTCTAATCAGAAACAGAATCAGACCCAGGGCCAGTATAGTTGCTACAGGTAAAACCATGTTGAATATCTGCCATTTTAGTTTCTGTTGGGATATCTTCACTTTATCAAGTGGCCGAACCATCACTTCTTTGTTTCTGGCCGTAATTATTCCATTCTCATCTGTCAGGTAGGCGATGGCATTAAGTAAGAACTCCTGATTGGAAAAGTGAATACCCTGAAGCCATGGGACAGTACCAAGGTCTTCCGGTTGGCCGCTAGTGGGGTTAATTTCATTTCTTGCAATGTCACCATCTGATATCACCAGGATTTTTGTTTCCTGACTCTGTGTGATCAGATCACTTGCATTAGCGCCTTTGGGTAGAAATCGGTTTTTAAATACTGACTGAAAGGTACCTTCCAGAAGATATGCCACGGGAAGTAATTTGCTGTTAAAATCCTGAGGTTTCAGGTTGTTGCGCAGGTCGTTTACGCTCACCTTCACCGGAGCCCCCATGGACCGACTATAATTGGAAGTGAACAAAAGCGGTGTCTTTATCACACCGTCGGCCTTTACCGTATCCATCGTGCTCACAAACCGACCCAATATCATGTTGAGGTTTCTTGAGATGGGGTGTTCCTGAAATTGATTAAGCAGCGGGAAAAACGGCCAGGGCATTTGCATTACCTGAGGCTGAGTGCCCATGTATCCGATAACAATGGGGTAGAGGGCTGCATTATTGTCTTGTATCAGGTCGTTGTTGAGCCTGATGCCATACCTGAAAAGCATGTCGTCCAGGTTTTGCTGATATGGAAATGCCAGGTTCATCTCATTTGAAGCACTATCCATGTTGGCCTCAAGTTTATCTATCATAAATACAGCCTTGCCCCCCTGCATGATGAATTGGTCTATCTTATATTTGTCCTCTTCACTAAACCGTTGTTTCGGCTGGGCAATGATGATCAGATCTATACCGGGGCTAATGTTCTTTTGTGGCAGGTCAATTTCCTCCAATTCATAAAATTCAAATAAGGCATTTTGCAGCGACAGAATGTCCAGACTGTCCAGTTCGTCATGCCCCTGAATAAACCCTATACGCTTTCGTTCAATGCGGGTGAGTTTATAAATTGTGGAAGCAATGGCGTACTCTACACCTTCAATGCTATTGTTTAGTTGCTCTTCACCCTGCATCCCTGAAAGTAACATTACAGCCCTTTCTATTCCACCGTAACTGACAATGGCGCCCGGAAAAATAATTTTCTCAATTCGCTCGCCATCACGGGTATCAATAACATTGGTTGGGGTGATTCCTTTGGCTGCCAGGTTGGCCATAAATTCGTTGCGTGCATTTTGTCCCATGGCCAGCCCCGGATCAACGAACCGGTAAATGACTTTGTGGTCTGAATAAAACTCAAACTCTTCGAGGGTTTCCTGAACCGCTTTTTGTAATCGTTTAAACCCGGCATTGAGGTCGCCTTCGAGGTATACATCAATGTACACGTTGTCGTCCAGTGCTGTAAGTAATTCTACGGTTGCGGGCTTGATGGTATACCGCCCTTCTTCAGTGAGGTCCAATCGGGTGAAATGCCTCGATGCGATAATATTAAGGAGGATAAGTAAAAGAATACCAATAAGGTATTTTAGTATCCCTTCCAGTTTTCGGGTTTCCAGTAATTTCACCATTTCCGACTTCCGATTACAAGTTTTGTGGATAACAACATAAACAGAATCACGCTTAAAAAGTAAACGATATTCCGTGTGTCCAGAAGGCCTTTGCTCAGGGAGTTGTAATGGTATATAATTCCGAGTTGATCAATGATCAATGCCGAACTGGCCCAAAGGTTGATCCCGGCAATGGAGCGGAAACCTGAATACAGAAAAAAGCAAAGAAAAACCGCAAGGACAAAGGCAATGATCTGATTGTGGGTCAGTGATGAGGAGAAAGTGCCAATGGAAGTAAATACACCGCCGAGTAGTAACAAACCGATATACGAACCGGTTATGCCCGGT
>JAOUKJ010000081.1 GCA_029882675.1 Cyclobacteriaceae bacterium | reverse complement strand
CGGGAAATATACTTTTTGCATGTAAATAAATTTAACCCGCATTATTTCACGCTGATGTCATTGGATATTATTCATAATGGCGATCAGCTGAGCCCTGCTTTTAATGTTCGTTTTTACATAAATCCGTGAGGTATGCCCTTTTACTGTTTGCAGACTGATAAAGAGTTTGTCAGCAATCTCCTGATTGGACAGGCCCTGGCATATTTCCATAATGATACTTTCCTCTCTTTTAGAAATCTCAAACCTTTGACAAAAGGCTGCAAAAGTAATTTTACTACTTGTTTGCAAAAGCAAGGGTGAAATATCAGCTACATACCGGATATACAAGGGGATGAAGGCCCCACTCATGAAAAATATTAGGATAAAAGCCAACACAAAATAAATTTCATTGTTCAGCAAAGGGGCTAAAAAACCCAGTAACAGCATAGAAATAATAATTCCTGTTGCCAGATGTCTAATGCTCCTGCCCGACAATAGCACTTCCTTCTTTTTATGACGAAATAATATTATTGCGGAAAGAGCAGAAGCGAGCGTGTTGAAAGCCATGAAAAAGTATATGAGGGTTCCTGTGATGTTTAATGAAGGTAATTTTCTGTATAGAACACCCAGGGCAATAAGCAGTATAAATACAGCCCCCGGGACTATCCTGTAGAGCAGCGTTTTGGGTTTACTTTGCGTCAGGTTTTCCGCTACCACCAACAACATCGACCAGCCCATTACCATAAAGGGAAAAGCAGTAAACAAAGATATACCCGCTATTTTTTCAAACAATGCTGTACTGATCACAGGAGACAGGAAGGCCGTAAGCGCCAACTGTCCCCAGAGGCCGTAAAAACCGAAAATATAAGTGAATAGTTGATGAAAGATCAGTACAAAAAATAATGGAGAGTCGTATTTTCTATTAAGAATGATTGCTACCAGGAGCCCGGCCAGGGCAAGGGCCGTTGAAATAATGAGTAAACCAATAGTGAGGTAGTTGATCATTTTACCTGAAATAATATTCCGTTTACATTTATTACTAAATATAAGAACGGAAAAATTAACCCCTTAGATACTTTAGTATGATAATGAAAAACAGCACTTAAGTATTCATAAAAGCTAAGCGCCTGTGTATAGATTTACGATTGAAAGCAAATGACCAAAAGGTTTATATCATGGAAAAGGAAATCAAAAATCAAATTGAACCTACTTTTGGAGGTAGTTTTGGGAACGGTTGGCAGGTCATATCCGACAATTTTCTGGCATTGCTGTTAGTCGTATTTGTTGTTGGCCTGGTTCAGATGCCTATACAGGTATTCCGATCCATCGGAGAAATTTCAATTAAGCAGGCAGAGGGAGGTATACAGGCCATCGTACTGGGATCGTTTTTTATTTTCGCCATCACTTATGGATTCCTGCTCTTGTCGGTGTTTGATTATGGCAGCAGTCTGATGTTTGTGAAGGCCGTAAGGAGAGAAAAGGCTGATTTTCACAACCTGATCATCGGCTTTAAAGAAAATTACATGAATATTGTACTGGCTAATATCCTGGTAGCCGGGATCATCATGCTGGGTATTATTTTTCTGGTTGTACCCGGGATCATATTTGCATGTAAACTGGCTTTTGTAAAATACCTGGTGATGGATCGTAAAATGGGCGCCATTGAGGCCGTGGAGGAAAGCTGGAGGATGACCAATGGTTACGGATGGACGATTTTTGCCATGGGATTTGTGTCCTTTTTTATTGTTATACTGGGCCTGGTGATGCTTATCGTGGGTATTTTTCCAGCCATTATGTGGGTGAGCAGTGCATATGCCTCGCTCTATGAGGCTGTGAGTGTGAAAAATGGCACGAGCGAGATTGTAGAAGATCGTGAGTAGGGGATTATAAAGGGGCAGCAACATAGTGTAAAAGGCTAACCACACCCTATTTTACAATGGAAGTATTCGTTGATCTCTGTTTTTTTACGGATTAAAACTTTGTTAATTTTAGGGCATAGGGGTGAATAACTTTTAGATTAAAAACGGCGTATTCGGTTATATTTAAAGCATTATTAATTGCTTCTTAAGGCCGTTTACGTATTTAAGATATTATTATATAATATATGATGAAGCTTAAAACGGGTATAATATATTCTTCGGTAGATGGACAAACGCTAAAAATTTGCAATAAACTTTGCGAGGTATTACTGCAAAACAACCAGAAGGTTGAGCTATTCTCAATAGATGATTTTAATGAAGATGTATCCAATTATGATCGACTTATTATCGGCTCAAGCATTAGATACGGAATTCATAATAAAAAAATAATTAAATTTATAAACACCCATAAAAAGCAGCTTAATTCCATTAAAACAGCTTTCTTTTCTGTAAATCTGGTTGCAAGAAAATCTGAAAAAAACACACCGGGCACAAACCCTTATGTGGTAAAATTTTTTAAAACCATTGATTGGACACCGGATTTGGTTGAAGTATTTGCAGGAAAACTAGACTATAAGCGATACACGTTTTTTGATAGAATCATGATTCAATTTATTATGTGGATGACCAAAGGGCCCACTAACACGCGTACAGAAATTGAATATACCAATTGGGACAAAGTAAATGCGTTTGGCGTACAACTAAGTAAATTGTGAGTATGTTCTTCGGAAGGCCTAAACACATGGCTTAATCCGGGTTAAAAGTTGTACATTTAGCTTGTGCCGTCACGTTTATACGTGATACAAAACTTAAGGTGTATGGAAAGATGGGATTGACCTCATAATCCATGACCCGTTGTTGTGGGCAATACCCAAAATGGAAAAGGAATAATTTTTTATAATGAGAAGGCTGTTAAAGGAAATCCCCATCATTTCTGCTTCCATCATTTCGATCAATATTACTTTGGGGATATTTGGATCGAGTAATTGGATACTGGACTTGCTGAGCCATTTTCAGTTTCAATATTTTGTTTCTTTGTTGATTTTCATTGCCATTATGATGCTTTATAACTGGAGGCTAAGTTTAATTTTCATCCCTTTTCTGATGCTTTCTGCAAAGGATTTCCTGCCACTTTACTATGGAGGTAATCATGGGGCTGCAACTGACAAAACAATAAAGCTGGTCAGCATAAACTTACTAAGCTCAAATGGACAATTCGATAATGTCCTGGATTACCTGAAGGCTAAAAATCCGGATATCATCATCCTGCAGGAATACACTGAGCACTGGCAAGCAATGATTGGAGAAAAATTGGAGGAGTACTCTTTTAAAAGAGAGGTTCCCAGGTCAGATAATTTTGGAATAGCCATGTTTAGTAAATTAGGCCTCGATAATATAACGGAATTAGATGTCTCGGAAAATGGATTACCCACATTAGCGGCTTACATTAGATTAAAGGATCACAAATTAAGAATAATAGCAACTCACCCACTTCCACCCATTTCGGAGGGATATTTTAAGAGACGTAATTTTCAATTAAAAAAGGTTGGAGAATTTGTCTCCAGTTACAATGGACAATCAATTGTAGTTGGGGATTTAAACACGACCTCTTATTCTGGAAGCTTTAAAGAACTATTAGACAGCGGAGGTTTACAGGATAGCAGAAAAGGATTTGGGCTACAGACTTCATGGCCTACCTGGTTTTGGCCAGCTTCTATTACAGTGGATCACTTTCTTCATACCAATACCGTCTTTATCAGATACAGAGAAGCGGGAACGGATATCGGATCAGACCATCTTCCGCTTTATGTGGAATTTGGGATTATTGACAATCAATGAGCCTACGCTTGACGTTATTAAAATTGAATATGTCAGCCAACAATCCCTCCTTTATGCATCCTTTTTCATAGTCCTTGCGGCCCACTTTTTTACGCCCCGACTTAAAATGATCCATATCAACCCCGGGCCGCCAATCCAAAACAATTCACTATAAATTACCCGTTTCCCCCACTCACTTATGAAGTGATCCATCTCCAGTGGCGACACCTTTATCGGTCTCCAGGGCATAAAGTAGCGGGTGTTGTCCCAGGGAAAGAAAAAAGCAATACCCAGTCCACCGCTGGTGAGGGCATCGAGTATGCCGTGTGAGGCCGTACATACGGTGAAAAACAAGACATAAGCAAAGGCCCGTTTGGGCGTCAGGTCTTTTCTGAAGAAGAGGAAGGTCACAACCAGACCGGTAATCAGCGCAAAAAGTATGGAATGGGAAAATCCCCGGTGGCCCAAAATATGATTATAGGGAATGCCTATGGAAAAGGCCAGTACGTCCGCATCGGGGAGGATGGCACAGCCCATGCCCAGTAACCAAAACTTCCGGGAGGTTATTTTAGCTGGAAAACTGCTGCCAAGTGTCGCCGCAGCAAAAGCATGTCCGAAGATGGTGGGCATAAAAGATATTTTGTTCGTGCTGCAATAATATAAAAATCTTTGGAAAGCCTTTTACACATAGTAAAAAACAGCTATTCCCCTAGCAATTCCTCCATACTCACGCTGCACTTCTCCAGTAAGGCCTCATATTTTATCCGCTCTTTTTCCAGCAGATCAGGATATCGTGGGTCGCTACGGACAGGCGCATAAACCGGGTCGTATTTTAGCCGCATATAGATTGAGCGATCGTTTTCTTCATGGAAGCGGTACAACCGCTCAAAGGCCTCATCGTACATTTCCAGTACAATAAAAACATATGATTGTTCTGGCCTTAGTTCCAATGCTCCCTTTTTGTCTCCCTTTTTGGCCAGCAACATGGCCTTGTAGTTTGTCAGGTAAATATCTGATGCCGGATTTATACTTTCTAATTTTTTCAACCACTCCTCAGCTTGTTCAAGGTCATTGGTGTTAATTGAAATGATATACATATCTACCATGAGCCAGAAGGCCATGGGGTATATGTGAAGGCCACGTTCAGCATAATTTGCTGCTTTTTCAAAATCTCCGGTATGAAGATATGTTGCAGCAAGACCTGCCAAACCATGTTCTGAATAAGGATCTTCTTTAAGAATATGTTTAAGATGTTCTATCGCATTATCTTGTAGGCCAAGTTCAAACGTTTCTATATAGGCCAGTATCCACCAGTTAAAAACCTCCCCGGGATTTTGCATGACTGCCTTTTTAGCAAGCCCCCATCCCTCGATTGGCCTTTCTGTCACGGAATAAACATAAGCGGTAACGGCCAGCACATAATCATCATCAGGGGCCAGTCTTTCTGCTTTTTCAATGGCCTGTAACATTTCACTTTTCAGGGTGGCAGACTTGTCGATATTTAAATAAAAAATACCCAGCAGGTTGGCAAGCCCGGCATGCGCACGTGCAAAACCGGAATCCATCGCAATCACCTGGTTAAACAGTCCCTGTGCACGGTCAAATTCTTTCCGTGTAAAAGACCCTTGCCAGAAATCTACCTCGCTCACATAACGGGCCTGTAAATACAGGTCGTAGGCCCCGGCGTTGTCTGTCCCCCGTGTACGGGTATCGTCCAGTTCTTCCCTGGTCAGGGCCCCCAGAAGTGGCCCGGCAATGGAGGCGGTGAGGTCGTCCTGCAATTGGATGAGGTCGGCAAAGTCCCTGTCGTAGGTCTCGCCCCATACCTGCAGACCGGTGGCCGTTTCCAGGAGTTCGGTATTTACCCTGATTTTGTCTCCGTATTTCTGTATCCCCGCACTTAGTATGTGGGTGGCCCCCAATTCTTTTCCAATGTCCAGTGCGTTTTTGTCGGTATTACGATAATATTTCATCGTGGCATGCCCGATGACACTGAGCTTGCGCAATCGGGAAAGGTTTTGGATCAGCTGGCCGGTAGTGCCATCGGCGAAATAGTCCTGGTCGGGGTCAGCGCTCAGGTTTTCAAAGGGCATCACGGCCAGTTTGACTTCGGTGGGCACTGCGACCCGAACTTCTTCCTTTACCGGTGTGTTTTCGGGGCCGGAAATAAAATAGACCAGCAACCCTGCCAGTAGAGTGAACATACCCACAATAGCGGCCCGTTTCCAGTTAAAACCCCCGGATTTTGGTTGGGTCACTGGTTCTTCTTCAACGGCCGGAGATTGAGGTGCTGTTTCAGCAGGCACTGGTTGGGCCAGGGCATCCAGTATCTCTTTGATGGCGTTGGCCAGCTTGTTTACCTGATCCAGGTAGAAAGTCTTATTGATATTGTCTTCCCGTTTGTCGGTGGGGAGCAGGGGCCGGTTGACTCCACCGGCCCGGTAAACGAAATCCACACTCCTCATCACCCCACCGGTGGTCTGCTCAAAAAGGGCCGTATCGTTTTTGTCGAGGTCGTGGATACGCACAGGCAATACACGGCTGGTCACATTGCCGTTGGGGAGTTTTATCTTCAGGCCATGGTCTTCATTACGGGCAAACTCAAGGAAAGGCAGCAACTCTTTATTCCAGGCAAAACTTTTTGTATCGCCATAGGTGTGGGAAACGATGGGGACAAACACCAGGCATTTTACTTTTTCTTCCAACGACCCATCGACATCGTGGGTGTCCTGAAGCCCATGGTGTGGATTGGAATCAAAGTAAACGGACACGGGGTATTTGAAGGTGGCTGATAGCTCGTCTTCCAGCATTTTTACAAACTCCGTCACCCAGCCGGAACGATTGTCGTTCTGCCTGTAGGAGATAAAAACATCATACTCATATCCGGGTAGATGGGAAGCCATTGTCAAATATAAAAACTATTTGGCTACTTGTGCAATCCTTGAAGCGTAATGTGAAGGGAGGGCTCACCCTGCCTAACATCTAATATCTCACATCTCATATCTAATTTCTCCTCCCCATCGGTTCACCCATTTCGCCCCGCCAGGTCTTATAGCGCTGTTCCAGTTTTTTTGTCAATTCGGGGTGTTCACTAGCCCGATTATTGGCCTCACCGATGTCTTCTTTCAGGTTAAAAAGCCCGAGCTGTCTCTTTTTGTCATAGACCAGTTTCCAGTCTCCTTCCCTTACGGCCCATTGGCCCTGGTCGCCATCCCAGAACAACTGGTCATGCAACGGGTTTTTCAGTTTTTTTCCTTTCAAAAGAGACGTCATGTCTTTTCCGTCATAGACGCGGTCGGAGGGCAGGTCAATGCCCAGTGTAGCACAAATGGTAGGCATGATGTCCAGGGAGATTACGGGCTCATCTGTACTTGTTCCTGCTTTGATCCGGTCGGGCCAGGAGACGATAAAAGGTACGCGAAGACCTCCTTCATAAGTACTTTGTTTATAATCGCGCAGGGGCATATTGTTCGACTTATTTTTGGCCGCCCCTCCATTATCGGAAAAGTAAAAAACCAGGGTATTTTCATACTGTCCGGTTTCTTTCAGGGTGTTAATCACACTGCCCACGGCGAGGTCCATCCGGTAGAGCATGGCCAGGAGTACATCGCGTTCTTTATCACCGGTATTGAATTTGGCAATGTCTTCTTCAGGGGCCTGCAATGGCCAGTGGACAGCGTTAAAGGGCAGGTACAGGAAAAACGGTTGGTCGGCTTTAGCGTTTTTACGGATAAAGGCATTGGCCTCGCGAGCCAGGTTGTCGGTCAGGTAGCCCTGGTCATTGATGGTTTCATGATTTCTGTAGATGCATTGGTGTGCATCGGAAGGGTCGCATTCCAGATCGAAATAGTCGTGGGCGCCGTGCCCCAGAAAACCATAAAACGCATCAAATCCTCTTTGGTTGGGCCGGTAGGGGTGTTCCAGGCCGATATGCCATTTGCCAAAAACACCGGTGCTATAACCTTTCTCTTTGAGCAGTTGAGGAAGTAATATTTCCGTCAGGGGCAGACCCTCTCTCGAATCTGCGGCCTGATAAAAACCATAGCGTTGCTGGTACCGGCCTGTCAGCAGTCCTGCGCGGGTGGGTGCGCACACATAGGCGCTGGCATAACCGTTGGTAAAGACCATTCCGCTTTTTGCCAGTGCGTCGATGGCCGGGGTGGACACTTCCTCAGGGTGATCATGGTAACTGACATCTGCATAACCCTGGTCGTCGGAAAGGATGATGACGATATTGGGCTTTTTAGCAGATTTACTTTCTTCTACTGTTCCCCGGATGAAAAAAAATCCCATCAGAGCTAGAGACAGGCCCAAGGTAAAAATTATTCTTTTCATGATGTACCCGTATTTTTATTGTAGCGCCAAAATAAAGACAGAGTGGCTAAATTATCATTAATAATTCCTTAATGGCCCACTATTTATAATAAATTTACCGACACTTTTCGTTTACTCCAAATCCTAACGACATTGATGAAAAGACGTACTTTTATCAGAAACATAGGGCTGGCAGTGGCAACAAGCCAAATTTTGCCCGCTTTTTCATTGAATACTCATACGGTAAGTAAAAATCCTTTTTCACTTTTGAATAGCTTTACCCTCAAAGAGTTTGAAAATGAACATGAGGAATACCCCAATCTGGTCTCGGATGAAAAAGGAGGGTCCTGGCTTTTTTCATTGAGAAGGTTGTCCTACCCGGATGATAAAGAACTAATCTCTGCTTTTGTGTTTAATAACGGGAATTGGGAGGAGCAGGCCCCTGTTACTCCCCGGGCCGGACAATATGAGTATCCCGTAGCTTCCTGCGCACCGGGTGGTAAACCCGTGATAGCCTGGACAAGCATCGAAGACGGACAATGGGTCATTCGCGTGGCCACTGGTGAAAAAGAAGGTTTTGGCGCTGCCCGGGTGTTTACACCTCAAAGCGGGAAGTTTATTAAACCCGTACTGATCACCCCTAAAAAGGGCAAGGCCGTTTTGGCCTGGGAATGCCTGGACCAGGGTCATTTTTCGATTTATGTAGCGCAGTATGCGAAAGGAAAGTGGCAAAAGCCACAAAAAATAGCCGTACCGGGGAAAAGCCTTTTTGACCCGGCCATGACCCTTGGAAAAGACGGGAAACTATACATGGCCTATAGCATCACAGATGGGGTGCACCAGAACATAGCAATGAAAATACTGAATGATGGCACAGTAGAAGACACCGTTCCTGTAGCCATTGGCGGTGCATTTACTGATCGGGTAAATATGAATACCAACCCGGCACTGGCTTTTGATTCAACAGACCGATTGTGGATCAGTTGGGAAAACAACAGGCGGTCACACCGGCTGGAAGATGGGGATAATTTTACCGGCGACAGGATCTGTGCCATGGTATGCTATGAAAATGGCAAAATCATGGAACCGGAATCGGGCAAATGGCTTTTCGATGGTAAAAATGATCAGCTACCTACTTTTGTAAAAGACCACAACAATCAACTATATGCCTTCACCCATTGTGGTGGCGACTTTACGGGCAATCCGTTCTGGAAATACCGTGTCTCGAAGCTAAACACAGAAAAGGGATGGTCTGAACCTGTTATCGTTCATGAGACCTCTCAAAAAGGCGAGACTGCCCGGCCATCGGTTATCTTTGGTGAAGATAACAGTTGTTGGCTGGCCACACGTCCGGAAAAATGGTTTGCTGAGGAACTGGCCCCCGGAGAAGTGAGAGTCAACGAAAGAAGAAACCGCACCCGCCTCAGCAAACTGGAATTGCACCAACTTCAGTTATCATTAAAACACCGTGGTTCCTCAGGCCTTCAGTTGAAACCCTCAATAGTAGAAGAGCACCACCCCAATGAAGACTTTGTGCCAAAAATCAGCGGACGACCATGGGTAGCACGAAAAACGATGACCTACAAGGGTGAGCAATATACGCTGGTAGTGGGCAACCTGCATGAGCATTCGGAAATTTCCAGTTGCTGGCCTGCCGGTTGTGATGGAACATTGCACGACGACTATCGCTTCGGCATCTATTCGGAGGGATATGACTTTATGGGCATCACCGATCATGGCTACGCGCTGAGCGAAGTATATTGGCGCAAGAGCCTCCGAATGACTGATTTCTACTCCGAACAGGAGCGCTTTGTAGCCCTGCCCTCACTGGAATGGACCCTTTCCAATGGTAAAGGAAATGTGGAAATAAAGTCTGGTGTTGGACATAAAAACATCATTTTCCCTTCCAAAGCAGAGGCGCATAAAGCCATTAGAAATAAAAATGAGATTTATTCTGTGAACAATGATGAGACGAAAGATGCGGGCACTTTGTGGAAGTTTCTTCATAAGCACAACATCGATTGCATCAGCATACCCCACCACCCGGCGGATGAAGTACACCCCACCGACTGGGAAATTCACGATGAAAAATACCAGCCCATTGTGGAGATCTTCCAGTGTCGTGGCAATGCGGAATACCCGGGTTGTCCACGTGAACTCAATGTAACCAGGCATAAACCGATCGATAACCCAAAAGGATTTATCAATTATGCCCTGGCTGAGAAAAAGTACAAGCTGGGCTTTGTAGCCAGCGGTGATCATAATGGTATAGGCGTAGGCCTTGCAGCGGTATGGGTAAAGGAAGTGAGCGCTGAAGGCATTGTGGATGCCCTGAAAAACAGGCGTTGTTATGCCACTACCGGTGATAAGATTTTTGTCCATCTGTCCGTGAATGGCGCCTGGGGCAATGATGTAGCGCGCTATAATGGCAAGGCTCCGGAGATCGCTTTTGAGGTAGAGACCACCGACAAGATCAAGGCCCTGGAGTTGCTCAGAAACAGCGAAGTAATTCAGCAGATTACTCCTTCTTCAGCCAGGGCTCATAAAGCCGTGGTGACTGACGAGAATTTTGATGGTACGGCGGCTTATTACTACTTGCGGGTGATTCAGGAGAATGGCCATATTGGATGGTCGAGTCCAGTGTGGGTGGAGGTATAATCAGGTTAGGAAGTAAGTTTATAGGTTGTGCTTCGGCCCGGAGAGATGGGCACATGTGTTGCCATGAGTAGAGCCTACGCCCTTTAGTGATATAGCTTTTAGGAGTACATCTTCAAGCGATAATCCATAATCCCCCGTTATTTTTTAATAAATAATGCCTGTTTTTTTACTGTTGTTTTTTGAGTTTAGTGATTAAGGCAATTATTTGAGTACCGACAGCAACCCCACTGGCCAATATTACAAACATCCCTTTTGGACTTCCACCTTTTTGTAAAATAAAAACAAGGGCAATTAAGCCGATGGCCCAAATACCAACATTTACAAGGGCAACAAAGTATAATGACTTCAGTTCATTACTTGGCTTATTGTTATTCATTCTATTTTCGCGCATAATAATCTTTTTATTTTAATCCGCATGTGTCTATATGGACTTCACAAAAAAACCAGCCATACTATTCACAATTTGTTTTAATTCTTTTCATTGCACAAACATATTAGGTCAAAAATCACAATATGCCTATGCTCTGATACCGCGAGCTTTTAAACGGACATAAAGTTATTTAGCTTTTTATTTCATAGCCGGCAAAATATAATCTTCAAAAAGGCTAAACTGGTTTGTTCCCGAATTGTAGTCGCCACCGGTAAAAACAACTACAGCGTTTTTATCCGGGATTATTATGATCTTTTGCCCACCCCAGCCAACGGCCCAAAAGA
>JAOUKJ010000587.1 GCA_029882675.1 Cyclobacteriaceae bacterium | reverse complement strand
GGTTTACACAACTCTCCACGACGGCATCCAGGCTGTCTTTGAGCCGTTTTTGATTGATGTCATGCTGATACTGTCCCACACCAATAGAGCGGGGATCGATCTTCACCAATTCAGCCAGTGGATCCATAAGGCGGCGACCAATGGAAATGGCCCCACGCACGGTCACGTCATGGTCGGGAAACTCTTCTCTGGCAACCTCTGAAGCT
The DNA here is from genome assembly GCA_029882675.1 of Cyclobacteriaceae bacterium. Classification (GTDB taxonomy): domain Bacteria; phylum Bacteroidota; class Bacteroidia; order Cytophagales; family Cyclobacteriaceae; genus JAOUKJ01. The sequence continues at coordinate 2,654 of JAOUKJ010000587.1, read as the reverse complement.
GAATACACCGAGGCACCGCTTTCACTTACCATAAAGACCTGGACTTCATGATCGAACTGAATGCTGCGTGCCATCTTTTCGGTTTCTTTTCCTGCGGTTCCGTTACCTACGGCAATGGCCTCCACCTTAAACTTTTCAGCCAGGGAACGGACTTCCGCCATTGCTGCAGCCATCTGGTTTTGAGGTTGGTGTGGATATATGGTGGTGTTGGTATTAAGATTACCATGTTCATCCAACACAACGACCTTGCACCCGGTTCGGTAGCCAGGATCTATAGCTAGAATGCGTTTTGGGCCAAGTGGAGATGATAATAACAATTGCCTCAGGTTTTCGCTAAATACCCGAATGGCCTCTTCATCAGCCTTTTCTTTGCTCAATAAACGGAACTCGGTTTCAATGGAGGGTTTTAGCAGCCGCTTATAACTGTCTTTTATGGCCAACACTACTTGATCGGCACAGGCGTTGGAAGCCCGAATGAAAATTCTTTCCAGGTTTCCCAGGGCATCTTCAATATCCACTGAGATGTCCATGCTGAGGATGCCCTCTTTTTCTCCCCGCCTGATCGCCAGTAACCGATGGGAAGGGCATTTTTTCAATAATTCCGAGAATTCATAATAGTCTTTGTATTTCACCCCCTCTTCCGCTTTACTTTTAATAACCCTGGAAGTGATCACGGCCTCCCGTGCAAATAACTTTCGGGTTTTGTCACGGGCAGAGGCATCTTCAGCTACCCATTCGGCAATGATATCCCGGGCTCCTTGCAGGGCACTTTCAATACCCTCCACATCATCATTTAGAAACGCCGAGGCCTTGTCTTCAGGATCTGCATTAGGCTGCATAAAGAGTGTCTTGGCCAGCGGTTCAAGGCCTTTTTCAATGGCCATAACAGCCCTTGTTTTGCGCTTGGGCTTGTAAGGCAGGTAGATGTCCTCCAGGCGGTTTTGATCCAGGCATTCTGTAATTTTTATCCGCAGGTCATCAGTCATTTTACCCTGATCTTCTATGGTTTTTATGACTGTATCCTTTCGCTTTGCCAGATCTTCAAAATAGGCCGTGCGATCTTTAATCGCAGCGATTTGTACCTCGTCCAGATTGCCTGTTCTTTCTTTCCTGTAACGTGAAATAAAAGGTACCGTGCCCCCTTCAGCCAGCAACGATTGGGTGTTGTTTACCTGTGATTGATTGATGCTGAGTTCCTCTGCAATGAGTTTTATATATTTATGATCCATAGTTTTCTGATAATTTCGACAAATTTATTCAGCTCCCGGGATTATTATTGGCCAAAAGAATATTTTTTTATTTCCAGTGTTTAAGTAATCTGGAACCCGAGGACAGGGTAATTGGAATAGAGGCCAAATAAGACAAGACACCTGTGGATATTAAAAAGTTTGCCTGGTCAGATCCGAAAGCGTTGTCCGATCGGTTGTCTATCAGTATGCCTGCTCCAAGCATCGACAGACCGCCTAACTTAAGTATCCAGCCTCCGGTATTCATATTTTTATACCTCCTGTACCGCATCAAAATATCAGCATGGTGTTGTTCCTTAAATTCTTCAGGCACATTTATCATGGTGTTACGGTAGTAGTAGCTAAACATCATAGGTACACCGTGGTCTGTTAGCGATTGATACAAACGGGTATATTCCGGTTCGTAATATTTAAAAGAGATCGATTTTATTTTATCATAGGCCAGGTTGCCTGAACTTGTCTTAAGCATATTTTCAGTAAAGCCTGTAATTCGCGGTTGAAATTCATGTCCTTCATATATAATTCTTACTTTCTGTGCCTGACAATACATGGTGGATGCACACAAAAAAATGCTTAATATGATAAACCGGATCATGGCTTTTTTGCTGATTTAAATTGATTAAACTTCACATTCAATATTCTCCCTGACATAAGTTCGAGCGAGAGGCCAACAGCGAGTAAAGACCATGCTGACCCTCGAAGAGCGATTTCTGAGGTACGTGTATTTTCACCGGATAAACTCGCCAGGTACAATACACCGGCAGCAAGTTGTGCTACCTTACAATGAGTGCGAAAACGGCGGTACTGCGTGAATTGTTCTTCCATGTTTTGCAATTCCGGATCGGGCAGGCTGGTCTCTGTGGAAACATTATGGAAATATATCACTTTTCGTGTTTTGGCTGCTTCCAGATACAATGAGTGGAAGTCTTCATCCCACTGATCAAATGAAATGGAAATGACCCGATAAAGGGGGTAAGACCGATCAGGAGTGTGCACAAATCTATCACTTACATTGTATATAGACGAACGAACAGATCCCTTTCCTTCACCATAATAAATGACACCTTCCTGCCCCCGGCCAACAAAAGGCAGAAATAAAAATAATATCAAATAGCCAAAAGAGTAATTTTTGGTCATGTTATGATTTTGTGTAAAAATAGACATTTAATATTATTTTTTACGTAAAGTTGATGTGCATTTTTATTGAATAAGTCCTAAACCTTTTTTTCGGGCTCTTACGTCTTTTTGGTGAATTTAGTCAAAAACGCCAAACACCTTGTGGTTATCTTGCGAACACCTGTTTATTCAACGTATCTTCGCCCGGAATACATATATAATCGTTTATAAAATATTGCCATGCCCCAAGAAATCCATTTTATACTCGTTGATCCCGCCGTACCAGAAAAT
>JAOUKJ010000585.1 GCA_029882675.1 Cyclobacteriaceae bacterium | reverse complement strand
ATGGCTGTTGTATCGCTACAACCCCGACCTGGTACAAGAGGGCAAAAACCCGTTAATACTGGAAAGTAAACCGGGCAAAACAACCGTTGCTGAGTATATGAATATGGAAAACCGTTTCAAAATGCTATTTAAAAGCAAACCGGATCTGGCCAAGAAATATTATAAAGCAGCGCAGCAATCCGCTGATTCCCGGTACCAGCACTATAAGTACCTTGCCGAACAAAAAGACGTTCAGAACAACTAAAAAGAACAAAAGAGAATGGATTTAAGCACAAAATATCTTGGATTTAATCTGAAATCGCCCCTGGTGGTTTCAGCGTCGCCCTTGTCAGACGATATCGACAATATAAAACGTATGGAAGAACACGGTGCATCTGCTATCGTATTGTATTCATTATTTGAAGAGCAAATCAATGCCGAAGAAGCAGAGCTTCACTATCATACCACAGAAGGCACCGACAGCTTTGCTGAGGCCCTGAGCTATTTTCCTGAAGCAGACGAATATCATCTTGGCCCCCATGCTTATTTAAATCACATCACTGCGGCAAAAAAGGCCGTAGACATCCCCATCATAGCCAGCCTGAATGGCTATTCGGAGGGAGGATGGCTGGAATATGCCAAGCTGATAGAACAGGCAGGAGCGGATGCCCTTGAACTCAACATTTATTATATCGCCACAGACCCCATGCGTGAGGGCACTGAGGTGGAAAAAGTTTATGTGGACATTGTGACTGCTGTAAAAAAACAAGTATCCATTCCTGTAGCCGTTAAGCTCAGCCCGTTCTTTAGTAACATGGCCAATATGGCCAAAAAGCTGGACGATGCAGGCGCTGATGCCCTGGTGCTTTTTAACCGTTATTACCAACCGGATATTGACCTTAATAAGCTGGAAGTTATTCCTAATGTGTTATTGAGCCGCTCATATAGCCTGAGGCTGCCCATGCGCTGGATAGCCATACTCCACAGCCACCTGCAGTGCGACCTGGCCTCAACGAGTGGTATTCATACCGGCCAGGATGTTATAAAAATGATGATGGTTGGAGCCAATGTGAGTATGCTCAATTCCGTGTTGCTCCGCCAGGGTATCCCCATGCTCGGTGTCATTGAAAAACAAGTGAGAGACTGGATGGAAGAAAATGAATACGAGTCTATTGATCAGATGCGGGGTAGCATGAGCCAAAAAAATGTAGAAGACCCCAGCGCTTATGAACGGGCACAGTATATGAAAGCGATTACGTATTATAAAATCGAAAACCATCATTAATATGGAGTAATCCCCTCCCTCAGTTGGGGACAGGCTGGTTTATCAATCAGTGAGGCTGTCTCAACAGTGTTTTGGGGGTAATGAAACCTATAAAACAATCACTATTATTAATTTTTTCGCGCCATCCAGCAACATCGGAAGGCGCGAGAAATTAAAGAAAAAGATATTTTCACGCCCCCTGGGGCGTGAAAATATTTAAAATACATTTTTTTAGAACACTTGAATAAGTGGGTAACCTTTTACCTGAATAATTAAAGCTTTTGAACGGAACGGATCTGTTGTCTAAAAAGATTAGCCTTTTGAGACAACTCCTTTTTGGTATGCTGGTTCGTTGTTAATCGCTTATGGGTACTTGTTATACCTCAGGCACTCCCCTTTTTGGCACCCCCACTTCCGACATCACCGCCTCAGGATACTCCCGTTGCACCAAATCCAGAACCATTTTACTCCGTCGCACTTTCTCAATACCCATTTGTTCAAGCAGAGCATGATGGTGCTGACCAGCCGGGTACACATTAGGAAAATTCCTCAGCCCAATCTTCACATATACCGGCGCGGCATAACGAATGAAATCGGGCGTATCGTGGTGTCGCACAAAGCCACCCAGGCCATCGGGCGCTTCCATGTACATATCAATCGAGGCCTTTTCCAGCCTTTTCCGCACTGTGCTGAGTTGAGCAACACTCAGATCGGTAGCCATGTTGATAGAATTGGCGCCCAGGCCTTCCAGGATTTCAGCGCTCACCTCATTGGCCGGAGCCATCACAGCAGAGGCTTTGATCACTGTTTTGGCCGGGATAATCTCCTTTTTCCTTAGCTCATTCACTACTTTGATCAGCCCCAAATCAGCAAGTAAAAAACTTCTTATCCCCAAATCCAATGCCCGGAAAATATCATCAAGTGAATAGCGCAACTGCCTGCTTCCCCTCACCTGCCACTGGATGACCTGCCCACCGGGTGCCGACCATGTGCCACCCGTATCATAACTCGCTCGTGGGGTGGTAAATAAGGTCACCTCTATTCCCCGGTCGGCCCCAATCCGGGCCATTTCCCTGATCTCATGATCTGACATTAACTGTATCCCACTTCCCTCGCTAAAACGGTGGATAGGACAGCCGATCACGTCGGCCTCCCTGAGGGCACTTTTCATACAAGCCACTGTCTCCGTGCTGGGTATTTCTATTCTATAGCTGCCACCATCTTCAAAAGTGCTTTTGCTCACTGTCTGTTGATCGTCCGGTGAATACCCCAGTTCGGCCAACCATTTTTCTGAATTCTTCATAGGTTAAGGAATAGTATAGTTACCCAAAACTAGTATTTGTTTATTAAGAAGCAAATGGTATAAGGCGGTATGTTTATCCCGCACAGGCGGGAGTTGTTGGTAATTGGTTAACAAATGTATCCAATGCCCACCAATATCAAATCCCCATTCTTCCAGCGTATCCATCCCGTTCCAAAGTCTTCATCACCTCCACAACTGTCGTATACAACTTTAGCCCAGTCACCGTCAAATTCAATAATGGTCACGGACGATTCCCTGCCAACTATTTCAGCAAGAGGCTCCGGTACGGATCGTACCGGATTTACCATTTCGAAAAT
>JAOUKJ010000586.1 GCA_029882675.1 Cyclobacteriaceae bacterium | reverse complement strand
AGCAGGGCCCCGGCGCGCAATATCAGGTAATTTTTAAACGATTCATCTTCAGCTAATTCCGCAGCCTCTTTAAGCAATTGGCTGGCCCGGCCGAGTTCTTCGGCAAATTGCTCATGATAGGGCACGGCCATCAGCTTTCCCTCCTCATCTCTTCTTATAAATGTGTAGAGACTTGTTTTATTTTCGATTTGAGCCTGATCAAACTCCGCTTTGGTCATGTCGTCCGGGTAGAAGTTGGCGCCGGCAGGCTTGGGGCCAACTCCTTCAATGAAGGGGGCGTTGTCATTGAGCCTGTCCCAGGGCCCGTAGTTGATTTTAACGAACTGTTTTAATGCAGGATCATTGGTGTCCGTCAAGAGTTTTTCTTTGTCGCCATATGCCTCATACCAAAACAGCCCGTCCATAATTTTCCCTACTTCAATTAAAATGGGGATCATCTTTTTTTCATTCTCCGAGAGGGCCGACAAGTTGGTGGTAAGTTTTACCGGTACATATTTTGAGAGGAGCAAATCAGTTTCAGATACCTGGATTTCTGTAGTCTCCTTGTTTTCATCCTGTGGGGTGGAGGTACAAGCAAATATGAATACGAGCAGGAGGGGAATATAAATTTTAAATAATGTGGTCATGGGTTTGTTCTTTGGTTAATAGGCCCAATTTAGGGTTTTATATAGATAAAAGATAGTCAAAAGTAGTATGAAAGATCAAAATTGTTGTTAACGGCCCTGTTTTAAACATTGAGTCTTACTTTGGGCTTGTAATGACCAGTTGTTTAACCATTGAAAAATGCGTTATTTTTGAACCAGTAAACCATAATCAGCACGACAATGAAACATTCGTTTATTATAGCCACAATGGTATTATTACTATTGACTTCCGGTTGTACCGACCAAAAGCAGCAACAAGACAATATTGACCCAAAAATGAATGTGCTCTTCATCCTGATCGATGATCTGGGCTGGAAAGACACCGGTTTTATGGGGAGTAAATATTATGAGACCCCGCACCTCGATGCGCTTTCTAAGGAGGGGATGGTGTTTGTTAATGCCTATGCCGGTGCGGCCAACTGCGCCCCCAGCCGTGCCTGCCTGCTCTCGGGCCTCAACACACCACGGCATCAGGTATATACTGTAAGTCCCTCAGACCGTGGCAATCCCAGGACAAGGAAAATTATTCCCACGCCCAATATAAAATTCCTTCACGACAGCGTATATACCCTGCATGAGATGTTTAAATCGGCAGGATATGTGACGGGCAGTTTTGGCAAATGGCACATTGGCCAGGAGCCCACAACACAGGGAGTGGATGTAAACATCGCCGGTGGCCCCAATGGCAGTCCGGGCAAGAATGGTTATTTTAGTCCGTACAATGTCCCCAATATTACTGATGGCCCTGAAGGGGAATACCTGCCCGACCGCCTCACTGATGAGGTCATTTCTTTTCTGGAGGCAAACAAGGACACTTCATTTTTTGCGTATGTTCCCTATTATACCGTCCATACCCCGCTGTTGGCCCGGGAAGACTGGTTAAAAAAATATGAAAATAAGCCCGGTATTGATGGCCAGGCCCACCCCGTTTACGGAGCGATGGTAAGCGCTATGGATGAAAATATAGGGCGACTTTTAAATAAACTAAAAGGCCTCGGTCTTGATGAAAACACCATCGTGATATTCACTTCTGATAATGGTGGTATTCGTTTTATTTCCCACCAGGATCCCCTACGGGCCGGTAAGGGGTCGTATTACGAAGGGGGTGTACGCGTACCCTTGATCATTAAATGGCCAGGAATGACTACACCGGGTACCCGTTCGGATGAAAGGACACTCAATATGGATTTTTTCCCTACGTTACAAGCCATGGCCCAGCCGGAAATAAAAGCAACTTTTCTTGATGGCATTGATATTACCCCTGTTTTCTCTGGTCAACAGTTGGAGGACAGGGATCTTTTCTGGCATTTCCCCATTTATCTGCAAGCCTATAAAAGGGGACAAGATGGATCCCGGGATTCCTTGTTCAGGACTAGGCCGGGTTCCATTATCATTTCCGGCGACTGGAAGATGCATGAATATTTTGAAGATGGTGGTCTGGAATTGTATGACCTTAAAAATGATCCGGGAGAGTCTGATAATCTGGCCATGACACAACCGGAGAAGACCCGGGAATTGCATGACAGGTTAAAGAAATGGAGGAAGCATACTAATGCACCGGTACCCGGTGAACCAAATCCTTTGTACGACCCGGATTATACAGAAAGTGCATTCCCATTTTTTCAATACCGTCATAAATGAACTACTCCGGGGCAGAGCCCCGAAGTATCAAATGGAGGTTTTTGTTTTTTCCGACCCAGAGGGTCGGGGAATTAAACCACTTATTGATTAAATTGAGTGCTGTTTCTTATAATTCTTGCAGCTACTTAATTTCGCATATTTCCCCTAAATCAAACAATGGATTAAAAATCGTTGATTTGTCGGGAAGCCAAAGGGCAGGTCTTTATTTTACTTTTGTGTTTCATTACACACATTTATGAATTATTCAGGTTAAGAATTAGCCAAAGCATTTTGATAATTAAACAATTACCCCTTATTTCATCCCCTCAATACGATATCATACCTCTCTACCTCTCTACCTCACTGCCTCTCTACCTCTCTACCTCTTCACTTCTTTACCCCCTACTTGATTAACCCAATGATTTGTTAACTTATTTAAAATATGAAGCCTAAAAACATAGCCATCCTGGGCACCGGATTTATCAGCGATTTTTACACAGCCACATTGCATAATATGCGGAGTAGCGACCGGGTAAAACTGGTTTGGTCGCGTTCAGAAGAAAAAGGTAAAAAATTTGCCGAAAAGTGGAGTATTCCCC
>JAOUKJ010000584.1 GCA_029882675.1 Cyclobacteriaceae bacterium | reverse complement strand
TGAGATTTTGTGATGAAAGTCAAAAGGCCAATGCAATAAATACGGTTGCTTTTGATATGCCGGCCCCGAAAATCAGGACTATAAAATGGCCGTATTTAAAGGCATTACGGCTTATAACAGAAAGCGCATGAATAATGCGGGTTATTTCGCCGTGCAAGTCCATGAGGTGGGGACAGATACTAAGGCGTATAAATAGTATCAAGAAACACCTCTCAGTATCCCGGCAGAAATAAAGCCCTTCCTGACAAGGAGTAGCCATCCATCAGAAGCGAGTCTTGCATAGTAAGTATAGATGCTTGCATGAAGTGTAGACAGCGATTGCAAAAGGAACGAAGTTAGCCTCGAAAGATTAATGAACACCGGAAATTGAGCCGTTAACCCAGCTTGAGCAACACTTTAGATAGCATCATAGGCGAGTTATTTAGGGTCTGGACGGGGTCTTGGAGCAGGTTCAAGTGCAGAAAGGGGCTGCATGGAAACACGGGTGAGCCTAACGCCTCCACACGAGCGGAAGGTCAGTAACGGTTTGACCTATAACGAAGAAACCGGGCTGAACGGGCAAGTACACCTGCCTGCAAAAGCGCAAAGAAAACAGGTGTACCGTAGTGGTATTAGTGCCGAGGGAAACCGAAGGGCGAAGGTGGTCATAGTAGCTTCATCTTACCGATAGAAACCCGGGAAATCAGCCCCATGAAAGCCGGGGATTAGGGAAGGGAGCGACCTTAAATCGGGACTGTAATATTGAAACATTAAACGAACCATAGACGGAAGAGCAATGTCAACAAAAATGTTACAGATAAAAGAAAGGGCAAGGAAATACCGAAACAAGCCACTGACCAATCTTCATCAGTATATAGATGAGGAGATGTTAAAGGATAGTTTTATGGGCTTTAACAAGCACATCTGTGCAGGGGTAGACAAGAAATATTGGCATAACTTCAGTTATAGACTCCAATTTTCGTTTTCCCAGCTTGTTGGGTGAGTTAAAGACAGGCAGTTATTATGCACCGCCGATACGCAGGGTGTATGTTCCGAAGGGGAAGCAGGGATAAAGCCTTTTGGGCATCCCCACCATAGAGGATAAGGTACTGCAAGAGAGTGTCCGCCGAGTATTGAATCCGATATATGAAGAAGAGTTTGTATGGATTTAGGACAGGACCATCTACTCATAAGGCACTGGAATATATGTTTCACGAGGTAAGTTTTGAAGGGATGCGCTATATAATAGATGCAGATATCAAGAACTATTTTGGGAGTATAGACCAGGGTATATTACGGGATTTTCTTGACCATAGGGTGAAAGATGGGATGATACGCAAGATGCGGGATCCCGTTAGAGAGCTATAACGGTAGGGTGGATGGAAAAGAGGTATGGAGGTGTGTAGTAAAGAAATAAAGAATCAGGAATGTAATCTATTAAAGCGACCAACTTTGTTTTAGCGAGGGGCTGTCTCAAAAGTGTTTTTGGGTATAAAAATCCTTAAAACTAATTTTTTCGCCCCGCATCGAGTTAATGGGGCGAAAAAATTAATGGTTTAAGCCTTTTTAGGGTACCTCCCAAGCTTTCTTAAAAATACTTGGACTTTTCAGGCTCTTATTCTTTTATTTTCCAATCATAATGACTGCCTGATATACCTCTTGGCCCCAACGGTCTCCAATCATTGTTTTTTCCATCTCTTCAAACATCTGTGTGGGAAATTCAGTACCGTCCTTCCATTGGGGCATTAGAGTGGATTGAAGGGAAGGGTAGAAGTCCCAGGATACCGAAGTAAAAGGAATATCAGGACCCATGGGTGTTAGTAACCGGTCATTTCCCCATGCTACCTGCGATGTTAAACCGGTGTCCATGGCTTTTTTGATGAAAGGTCCCCAGTGCTCGGCTTCTGTTTGCACATAAGAATATGGATTCGAACTGTTATGATAGTATATTTTAACATATTTTAAGTCTTCATCAGAAATGTCAGACTTTGATTCAGAACGTATCGACTGGAACATATATCTGGAGGTTGTTGTTGACAGATTTGCTGTGGATATTTTTTCTAATGGAACATCAGGAAAAACCTTTTTTGTGTCCCAGATAGAATAATCCATGGCCTGGTCTGCATCTTTAAACACATTAACAAAAAGAAAATTGGGTTCGTTTTGCATGTCATCACCGTCTATCCGGTAGAAAAGACCCCAAAATTCTAATTTTCCTTCATCAATGGCTTTTTTTGCTACTTTACTCCAGTACTTGGTCTCTCTTTCCACAAATTCCCCCATGTTTTCTGCCGGGACCTTACGATAGGCATAAACACTGATATTGTCAGATTGAGCAAATGCACCAGTGTTGAATAAGAAGGACACTACTAAGAGCAAAATTGTTGCGCTTAGTGGTAATGAATAATTTGTTTTTTGCATGGTCTTAAATATTAAGTGAATAATAATTTTGCACTACAATACTATGATTTGTACATTACCAATACAATACCTAATTTTAGGTATTTTTTTTCGTGGTTTTATGTAGAAGAAAAAATAATGATAGAACTGAATGTAGAAATAAAAAGGGGAGAGAGGTCTATTTGGTAAAAGCTAGGAATTACCATTTTTCGCCTTTTTTCCTATATTTAATCCCTGTAGGTTGTAGGGTTGGAAGAACACAATATTTAACTCCCTGATTATGAAACCGTATAAAACAATATTTGGAATGATAAAGAGCCCAGTTTGGCGCCATTGCCGCTCATGCGGTTTCTGATGTATGGCTAAAGTCTTTGAATTGGCAGCCTCAGCCGAATGGGGAAATCTTTTGTTTCCCCGACATAGAATTTGTCAGTAGCGGGACTGTAAATGACGTAACAGCAGAACATATTAGTAAAAAAAAGCCTGCAAAAAA
>JAOUKJ010000583.1 GCA_029882675.1 Cyclobacteriaceae bacterium | reverse complement strand
ATTGAGGGCCATAGTGGAGATGTCCTGTGGTTGATTGCCGCGTGGATCGTAGATAATCAGGGGTACGCGCAGGGAATTGTCGTACATGAGCCATTTGCCGGCAAACTGCCGTTCGTTGAGGAAATAGCCGTTGTCGCCCATCAGGATAATGACCGTATTGTCGGCCATGCCTTTCTCCTCCAGCTTTTTCCTGATCCTGCCAATTTCCAGGTCTATACCGGAGATCATGCGATAATACCCTTTTACGCTGTGCTGGTATTTTTCCGGCGTATCATAGCGCCAGTACCAGCGTTCACGGTTAAGGCCGGCCTTTACAAACTCCGGTTGTTCGTCGAAGTACCTGTCTTCACTGATCGGCGCCGGGGCCATTTCCTTGTCGGCATACAGTCCGTCAACTTCCTCCTGCCAGAAATACTGGGCCTCGGCCGGATCGTGGGCATGTGGAGCACTAAAGCTAAGGGATAAACTAAATGGCTTGCCGGCAGGAGCCTGATCGATAAAGTCGAGGGCTTTCTGCCCGGTATAGCGGGTCAGGTGCACGGTATCATCGTCCAGGGTTTTGTAAAAGTATCCCCGGTGGTCTTTGAAGCGGCCGTTGCGGTCGTAAGATTCTCCCACATCAAACAGCTCGTCAAACTTATCGTATTTAATCCCGAACTTGCCGTAAAAGCCTGTGTGGTAGCCCGCTTCTCGAAGTAATAGGGGGTAAGAGGAAGGGATGAACTCATCGCGCAGGGCATCAGGTCCGAAAGTATAGTCGTGAGTATGCTCGTACAACCCAGTGATAAAGCTGGCACGGCTGGCCGCACAGATGGGTGTGGTGACAAATGCATTGCGGAAGTAGGCTCCCTGTTCTGCCAACCGATCCATCTCCGGGGTATTGATCACCTCATTGCCCGCATGGCCCAGGGCATCCCACCGCTGGTCGTCGGTGAGGATAAAAATGATGTTGGGGGATTGGGCTAGTGCATGATTATTGAAAAAGCAATAAAGAATGAGGATGGTAAAAAATGAAGAATTTTTTTTTAATGAGTTCATAAATCAAATTATGTTTCAGCCAATTTAAGCTATTACAATTGAATCCGGATTATACTACCATTTTATTTTTTTCCGGGCATATGGTATTTCCCGGGAAACATCATTTAATAATCCGGAGAGTAATAGGGGCAGGGGAGTAAAAAAATTACCAGCAGCCCTGTTTTTATAGGACCAGCAGGAGTAACTTGACTTTTGGTCATGGATATTCAAATCAACTTCGATGAAATTTGTAGTTGTGGGTTGTCCCAATATAGAGGCGGATACTATAGAGGAAGCAACCGAAGTGGGCTTCACAACAGTATATTCAGAAATTATGACTGCGTCTACCTGAAGAATTTTACACAGATCTTCAGGTTCAATCAGATGAACTTTAAACGGAAGAAATTCTTCGAGAATTAAATTCGTTTGATCCGGATCTTGTATTTTAATATTTAATTTTCCTTCAAACCTTTTCTCGTTGAGTTCAAATAACAACGATTTTTGAAAATTAAATGATTCTCGATAGTATAGATCAAGCAATTTTTCATCTTTCATAAGTGGATAACCTGACACATTCAATTTTGGTGGTGCAATAGCGATGATCGAATGCAATGGGATCCGTTCCTTTGCATCATCGCTCAGGTATGATATCCGGCATGAATTTAACGTCCAAATAAAAAGTATATATATTGTGATATTAATTTTACTCACAATTTGATGTTCTTTATTTTCTGATAAATATAAATAACATCTGATTACATTCAAAAGTATGGTATTCAATTTCTACGATTTCACAGCTTCTAGTTCCGCAGCATACCACCTATCCTATTACTCTTTTCTGTTCCTTATCTCAAAAAAATTGTTTAAAATAGCCCCGTGATTTCCATAAAAAAGATATTAAAGGCAGTCGTGTTGCTGAACCTTCTTCTCATGATGGGCTGTTCGACTAATATAAGTAGCAAACCCAACGTCCTCTTTATTCTTGTCGATGACCTGGGCTGGACGGATCTGGGGGTGTATGGCAGTACTTTTCATGAAACGCCCCATCTGGATGCACTCTCCAAAGAAGGAGTGCGTTTTACCAATGCCTATGCGGCCAGTCCGGTGTGTAGTCCTACCCGCGCAGCCATCATGACGGGCAAATACCCTACCCGTGTTAATATCACCGATTGGATACCGGGTTCCGATCCCAAAGACCGGAAACTACTCGGCCCGGTTGATCTGCACGAGCTGCCTCTGAAAGAGGTGACCCTGGCCGAAGCCATGCAGCAAAACGGGTATAAGACCTTTTTTGCGGGCAAATGGCACCTGGGCAGTGAGGGCTATTATCCGGAAGATCACGGTTTTGAAATCAATATGGGCGGACATGACAAAGGTTCTCCTCCCGGGGGCTATTATTCGCCCTACAAAAATCCAAAGCTGACCGATGGCCCTGAAGGGGAGTACCTCACCGACCGGCTCACTAACGAGGCGCTGCAGTTTATGGAGCAAAATACAGAAAATCCGTTTTTTTTGATGATGTCTTTCTACACGGTTCATACACCCATTCAGGCTAGTAAAAAGCATATTGAGAAGTTTGAGGCAAAACTGGCCGGACTGGGCGATGCTGCCAACTCACAGACGAGGCCCGAACACGAAGGGGAGACGCTCCTCAATCAGGTGCGGGCAGACTATGCTTCGATGGTTTATGCCATGGACGAAAACGTAGGAAGGCTGCTGAGCAAACTGAAGCAGCTGGGGCTGGACGATAATACCATTGTGGTCTTCACTTCCGATAATGGCGGATTATCCACCCTGTACAAAAACCGCAAACCGCCCACTTCGGTAATGCCCTTAAGGGCCGGCAAGGGCTGGTGTT
>JAOUKJ010000582.1 GCA_029882675.1 Cyclobacteriaceae bacterium | reverse complement strand
CAATTTTATTTTCCTGAAAAACAGACAAATATGGGCAGGAAACATAAACACCCCAAAACAGACGAACAGACCATATCACTGAAAGACTATCAAAATCAATTGTCTCGGGATGATTTCTCTAAACTATCGGTACGCCAATCAACAAAAGGTCAGGTCATAGCTCGTTTTCACAAAAAGGACATTTGGGTAGGGGTAGACAAATATAACCGGACAATTATCCGGTTGACCTTATTGATACGAATTGATAAAGACGGGACGGTTAAATATTCTTTCTCCAACACTAATGACTTGAGTATTGAACAACTGGCAAAAAGACAGGCCCAACGCGTGTTTGTAGAAAGAGTCTTTGAAGAAGGCAAAAACTAGGTGGGACTGGGAGACTATCAGGTCAGAAGCTGGCATGGGTTTCATAGACACATGACATTGTCTTTTATGGCCTTTTACTACATGTTTTTACAGAAATTGAAGTTCGAAGAGAAAAACAATTTGGTCATCACGGCCCCTGTTATCCGCAAATTGATTGCTTCGGCCATACGAAGTTTGTGGGAAACAATAGAGTTGGCTATTGATGCTGCCCTTATACATATTGAAAACTATAATAAGCAAATTAATCCTGGCCTATGCAGGGACGGATAGAATAAAGACAGCTAAATCTCCCTCAACTATATCAATTAAGGCATCTCCACAAATGGAGGGAGGGAAGCTATTGCCTTATCTTTGCATAATAACCATAAATAGAACATTTTGATCAAATTAGCTGATCGAAAAGTAAACCATACTTTGTCATCCCTTGAAATGAATGAAGAACCTGACCCTATGTCGCAGTGGGGAAGGGATGGATTCCCGCCTTCGCGGGAATGACGGGAAAGGGGGAGAAAGAAAAATCCCCTAAGTTGACAAAGTAGGGCTAGTTACTAACTATTCCACTTCAATAGCCTCAGTCCCGAAATCGGGAGCAGGCTAAAATACAGGAAGTTTTTCTCCCCCTTCTATCATCCCCATCCACACACAGACTGCCTACTGCCTACTGCATTACTGCCTCCTTCCCCATTCCCAACCCGGTCTCATTACTCACTACTAAATACTCACATCTCCACTTCAACCGCTTCCACCCAGTGAACAGCCTTCTTCCCGCCAAAATCAGCGATCTGGTGCCGGCAACTCATTCCATCAGCTATCACCTGTTCTCCGTTATTTTTCTTTTCAAAGTAATCACCAAAGGAATTGTCAAAGACTTTTTTACTCAGTTCATAATGTTCCTTCTCATAGCCAAAACTACCTGCCATACCACAACAACCTGTAGGCAGTTCCTTCACGTGACTATCCTCCAGCAGGTTGGTCATACTTGCCGTACCAAAGATAGACTTCTGATGACAGTGACCATGAATGGCTAATGGCTTTTTAGCCCGGAGTTTTACTTTTAGGTTTCCTTTGGCTTTTTCTGCGGCCAGGAAGTTTTCGATGGTCATGATGCTCTTTTTTGCTTTTTTACCCAGGTTTTCATCGGCAATCAGGTCAGGTAGGTCATCCACCAGCGCAGAGGCACAGCTTGGCTCCAGCACTACAACGTCCAGTCCTTTTTCGAAATAGGCATTCAGGTTATTCAAGGTCACCTCCCCATCCTTTCGGGCCTCTTTCAAATACCCGTGCGATATTCTTGTCCGCTGACAACAGCCTGCAAAAGAGAACTCAACGCGGTACCCACAATCATTCAGTAATTTCACAGCTGCCACACCAATCTCCGGCTGATGGTAATTGGTGTAGGTGTCCACAAACAATACTACTTTTTTATCGGTATTACGGGGTTGCTTGATTTTACCACTTATGATTCCGAAAGACCTGACGGCATAGGCCGGCATGGTACGCCGCGCATCCAGTCCGGCGGTCTTTTCCATGGCTTTTCTAAACCATCCTTGCTTGCTTACGGCATTCACTAATGAGGCCATAGCGCCACTAAACAGTGCCGCCGAGGCCGATGATCCCGCCACCAGCTTATCGCGGAAGGTGGTTCCATGGGCATTGCGGTGTAACTGCAAAACCTCACTCTTTAGCCGGGCCATATCCACATTAGACGGGCACTCCGATTTACAGGCTTTGCACGAAAGGCACAGGCTGAGTGCCTCTATCAACCGCGGATTGGTGAGTCCTTCCTTACCAAGCTGACCGGACATGGCCAGCCGCAGCAGGTTTGCCCTTCCACGGGTAGAGTGCTCTTCATCGCCCAGGGCCTTAAAACTCGGACACATCGTCCCCCCCAATGGTTTCCGGCATTCCCCAACACCAGTACACATATCCACAGCATCTTCAAAACCACCAAAATCGCGGTAGTGATACAACGTCTCCGGTGGGGTGATGGCATAATCTTTTCCGTAGCGTAGGTTTTCATCCACACGCTGGGCCTCCACGATCTTGCCGGGATTCATCAGGTTGTCCGGGTCGAAGAGCTTTTTCACATCGATGAGGGCATTGTAGATCTGATCACCGAAAAAGGGCTTGTTGTACCAGCTCCGCACCAGTCCGTCCCCATGCTCGCCACTCCAGGAGCCTTTGTAATGCTGCACCAGGTCAAAGGTCTTGTCTGCAATATTAGCCAGACGCACAATATCTTCTTCCTCCCTTAGATCGAGTATGGGCCTCACGTGGATCACCCCCACCGAGGCATGAGCATACATGGCTACTTCAGCGCCTTCTTTATGACAAAGATCCAGTACTTTTTCAATGTACTCCGGCAGGTGTTCTACCGGTATACCGGCATCTTCGATAAAGGGCAGGGGTTTCTTCCGGCCTTTCATCCCCAACATCAGACCCAGGCCTTTTTTTCTTATGGTCCAGACATCTTCATAGTCTTTACCTTCGGGATAGAGCGGATGTGCATAC
>JAOUKJ010000581.1 GCA_029882675.1 Cyclobacteriaceae bacterium | reverse complement strand
CCCTGGTATTCAGCAGCAAGATCATCTATGGGGGTCTTGGGGTGGGTTCAAACTTTAAAATTTACCAGGAATTTTATGGTAATTTTAACCTTACCTTCTTTCCTTTTTCCAATACAGACCATTTCGAAACGTTTGGCTATGCTTATAAACAAAAGAACATCATGTCACTTGGAGTAGTTTGGAGGTCCCCATCGCTAGACGGGGTAATGAGTAAAGTACGGGGATTTTAAAACGATTGCTTATGGGTTTGTATTTTTAGTTTAAGACAAGGGTCTTATTAGGGGTAAAACTATCTCTCCGTACTATGCAGTCTCCCCAAACCAAACTGGTCTCCGGCTTTTATTACTTTGCCGTCTTCCATGAAAATTTCAACCATTTTTTCACTCGATACCGTATTGTATTGTTCGTCCTGCAAGAGATACAATACTTTTCGGGTTTTGGAATGGATCACCTCTCCACTCGACGGATAAGCATATTGCCCATCCATACTAAAGGTCACCCAACCGGGCATATCGTCCAGGGCAATGGTGGTGAGTTGCTGGTATGGTGAATGGGCGTCAAAAACGTGCAACCGCATATTAAAACCGTCACATACCCATACTTCTTTTTCATCGGGAGTGAGGCCAATCCCATGGCTTGGGTTGCCGTGCCTTCTGACGGGCCCTTTGTCCCAACCCAAAACATTGATGCTCGCCATTTTTTCACCTGTTTTCAGATCGCCAACCTCAAATCCCAACAGGTCGTTTACCGTGACATAGACCAGTGATTCATCACTATTGATGGTAAAAGGTCGTATACCAGCGCTAAAGGGGCCTGTTTTTTTTACAACCGTATGCGTTTCTGTATTGGCAATGTACAAAAGGGGAGATCCGATATCGGCCATATAGGCATACTTGCCTGAAGGACCGTATATGGTATTATGAGCCCTGGAGTGTATGGTTATCTTTTTGATAATATCACCGCTTTTGCAATCCACCACATTCCAGAAATCCTTTTCCAGCGAGGGCAGGTACATGGTCATGCCATCGGGAGAGATGGCCATGCGATCACACCCCCCCGCGTAGGGGATTTCCCAGACCAGTTCTTCGGTGCCCAGGTCTATCCGTTGCAGGGACTCCAGCGTGGATATATAGACACTGTTGAGCGGAATGCTGACAGCGATACCTTTCACATTGGAAGGAGTACCATCTTTTTTTAAACCTTTTGTCTGAATGCGTTTTACAAACCGGTGGTTGTTGTCGATATCAAACACGACCAGTCCGTGGCCGCCATACCCCAGGTAGTTTCTGATACCGGGAGTGGCTACGTAAAGAAAGTGCCCTGTTCCGCCATTAAAGGCCTTTTCGGAACTTAAAGAAGTTGACCGTTCGGGTACGTATCTCACCATCAGGGACATCAACAGGACAGCGCTAAAGCAAAGGAGGGTAATAGTAAGCTTTTTCATTGCAAGAAAAGTAAAATGAATGATCGATCAGGTTGTAAGATACGAGAATAAGTGTCCTTTTCAACGATAAATCAATGTTTTCAAAATTAGTTCATCCCCTATTAAACAAAGTATTACCTGTATTGTTAATCAATAGGCTCCTTAAGTGAAACTTACAGATTTTCCTATTTGAAATGAGCGGGCCTTTATTAAAAGGTATGAATATATCGGGTATTATCAATTTTTTTATCCATCCCAGTTACCTGACAAACAACGGTATACTCTGGCGAGTGCGTTTGTTTGTATGGGTTTGCCTGATTTCACTTATTTTTTTAAGTTTCTATTCCTGGTTCAGCTACTATATTGAATTTTATATAGCGGTATATATATTGCTGATTTACCTGGTTTGCGTTTTATTGCTCGCATTACTGGTGCGTACACAATTATCCTTTATTTGGTTAGAAAACACCTATGTGCTGCTTGGATCCATCATGCTTACCATTCTGACCTATTATTCCGGAGGCTTGTGGTCGGCAGTTTATCCATGGCTGATCATCATACCCATTGTGGCACTTTTGGTCATAAACAAATTGTCCGGCGTAATATGGGGAATAATTTCATTGGGCCTTATGTTTTGGTTTGCCATCATAGCTTACCAGGGCATTGAATTGCCCGTGGCCTTTAACACCACCCTACGCACGCTTTGGTATATTATCGTTTTGCCGGGGGCTCTGGTTGTCCTTTTGATCTTCTCCTTTGTCTTTAAAACGATTGAAGTAAATATTTTAAAAAAACTGGAGGCCAAAAATAAAATTTTAAAAATTAAAAATGAGACGATTGCTTTGCGGACGAACGATTTAAAAAAACTGCTTAAAGAAAAGGAAAACTTAATTCATTTACTTGTACACGATATCCGTGGACCTTTATCCAATATTTCTAACATGACAAGCCTGGTTGAAATTGCGAAGAACAAGGCAGACCGGGAACACTATTTAACGTTTATAAAAAAATCTGCCATCAAGGCGCATAATCTGGTAGAGCATGTATTGGAATCGGATAGTTTACAGCCGGGAAGCAAAAAGGAACCTGTGCATACAGATCTCAGTGCAACTGTTGCGGAAGTAGTAGAAAATATGGCAGGTAACGCTAAAATGAAAGGATTGGAAATTATTCTGAATAACAAGGCCTCAAATACTATCGTGATTGCAGATAAAATATACCTTTCACTGGTCTTTGAAAACCTGTTATCCAATGCACTTAAATTTTCAAATAAGGGCAAAAAGATCATCCTGGATTTATCCAATCACAACAGCTCAGTTCGCGCAAAAGTAATTGACGAGGGCCCGGGTATTCTGCCTGGAGAGGAAGATATGCTCTTCAATAAATTCACTAAACTAAATGCCCGTCCTACGGGGGGTGAGTCCTCTACTGGTCTGGGTCTGTCGTTGGTGAAGCAG
>JAOUKJ010000579.1 GCA_029882675.1 Cyclobacteriaceae bacterium | reverse complement strand
TATCAGTTATCAGTTATCAGTTATCAGTTATCAGTGTGGGGGTGGGGAATGCTGGGGAGGGGTGGACGAGATGTACTCATAACTTATTTAATTGTTCACACTGCTTACTGTTCACTGTTTACTGTTCACTGTTTACTGTTTACTGTTCACTGCAACCCGAGTACTTCCCTTACCTTATTTGAGACTTTTTCCGCATTGGGGAGCATCATTTGTTCAAGTGCGCGGTTGAGTGGGATAGCCGGAAGGTTAGCGGCGCCAACAAGTGCGACCGGCTCGTCCAATAATGAAAAACAATTTGTAGCTATCCGTCCGGCCAGCGATTCTGCAAAACTATTTTGCAGCGGCTCTTCGGTCACAATCATCGCGTGATTATGAATCTCAATACGCTGTTGAATCAAAGGCCAGTCCAGCGGGTTTAATGTCCGCAGATCGATAATCTCTACGTGATCCTGTAAAGATTGTTCCACATTCAACGCCCAGTGAACACCCATACCCCAGGTTATTATAGTGAGTGACTGTCCTTTCCTTATATTTTCCTCCCCGGCTGCTTTTACAATTTTCCCTTTCCCCAGGGGAACCCGGTAATCACCGTCCGGCTCGATGGTTTTGGCTGTTTCCGTTCCTTCCATTTTAGACCAGTACAGTCCCTTGTGCTCCAGCATGACCACGGGATTGGGGTCATAAAATGCCGCTTTCATTAATCCCTTCATATCGGCGGCATTGGATGGATATACCACTTTAATACCCCGGATATTTAGCAGGGTACTTTCCACACTCCCCGAATGATAGGGGCCACCACCGCCATATGCCCCGGTGGGAATGCGGATCAGTGCCTGCACCGGAAATTTACCTTTCGACAGGTAGCAGCTCTTGGACAGTTCTGTCACCAGCTGATTAATCCCCGGCCAGATATAATCTGCGAACTGGATTTCAACTATTGGCCTGGCTCCTACAGCTGACATACCCACCGTGGAACCGATGATATAAGCCTCCTGGATGGGCGTATTAAACACCCGTTCGTTACCATGTTTTTTGGCCAGCGTAGCCGCCTCGCGAAAGACACCACCTAGCCGGAATCCCACATCTTCCCCATAAACGAGGGCCTCCGGATGTGCGGTCAGTATTTCATCGATGGCATGTACGGCGGCATCAACCATAAGCACCTCACCAGCTCCTTCAGGCTGTCGCACGCCGGTTTCCCCGGCAACGGGCGACTCGGCAAATTCATGGGTATCAAAATCCGCAGGCAGGGGGTCATCAGCTGCCACGGCCTTTTTAAAATCACTTTTCACCCCTGTTATGGCTTTTTCCTCCAGGCTGTTCAACTCCCCTTCTTCCATTCCCATTCCCAGCAGGTCTTCCCGCAAAACGTCGTACGGATCATATTTGATGTGATAGGCCATGTTTTCTTCATCACGGTACCACTCTTTTCTAACCCCGGACGTATGATGACCAATCAACGGACATTCGGCATGTATCAGCACCGGTGCCTGTTTTGTCCGGGCATATTTAAAAGCCTTGCCTACTTTTTCCCAGGATTTAATAAAATCCCAGCCCTCCACCTGAAACTTTTTCAATCCTTTAAAACCTGTTCCCAGTTCAAAAGCACTCATTGCCCTCATTTCAGATCCCCGCACCGATATACCCCAGTTATTATCCTGTACAAGAAATATAATGGGCAACGACTTGAGGACAGCCATTTGTAAAGCTTCGGCGACTTCACCTTCCGTCATGGCCGCATCACCTATCGAACAAAGGACTACACTATTTTTTTTAGTATGCAGACCCTGGCCCTGCAGGTATTTAATGGCATGGGCCATTCCGGCAGCGGGAATGGCCTGCATTCCTGTTGCGCTACTCTGGTGCGGAATCACGGGAAATCCTGCCCTTCGTACGGACGGATGATTATAATAGGTGCGCCCACCGGAGAACGGATCATCGGCTTTGGCCATCAGCTGCAACATCAATTCATACGGGGTGAAACCCAGTCCCAACAACATGGATTCATCCCGGTAATATAAAGAAGCGTAATCATGGGGCGTAAGGTGAAAAGCAGTGGCCAGTTGGATGGCCTCATGGCCCCGGGATGTGGAGTGAACATACTTGCCCGTAATCTTTCGCTCTTCTTCATATAAGCCCGCCATGGCCCGGACAGTACACATCAAATTCCACGCTTTCAGGCATATATCGTTAAGCTTGTCCTCAGTAACAAGATCCTGGTTTTTTTCAGACATAACTCTTTCTCTTTGGCTCGTATAAAGATACACTTTTTTTGAAAGGTTTTTATGGAAAATAATTATCAGAAACCGTGTAATCCGGGCGCTTTTACATCACAACGACAAACGATTGTGCAAAGTTAGGCCATGTCATACCGATCCATTTCACCAGAAAGGGTGAAAAAGAAACCCTGTTATTGGTGCATTTTTTTAACAATTGCCTTAAACCTGATTAAAAGAAATAGCATATTAAAAATCTTAAGTATGACAATACATTGTAATATTAATCTTTCCTGCCTAATTTTACGACTTGCAATTTTCCAACAATAATAAATTAATGACCGAAGTAATAGACATTGAACAGTTTGAAAAAGTGGCCTTTATCTTAAAAACCATCGCCCATCCCTTACGCATCCGCATTGCTGACCTGCTTTCAAAGCACGAAGAGCTCTCAGTAAACGAAATATGCGCTATACTCGGGAGTGAACAGTCCCTCACTTCCCACCACCTCAATACCATGAAACTCAAAGGAGTCCTTAACAGCAAAAGGCAAGGGCAAAATGTTTATTATAGCCTGTTGCTCAAGGAGGTCAAAAATGTTATCAGTTGCATCCGCAATTGCAACGTGTAGTAGTTGTTTGTTGGTTAGTTGGTTAGTTGACCGGTT
>JAOUKJ010000578.1 GCA_029882675.1 Cyclobacteriaceae bacterium | reverse complement strand
TTCTGTTTCGTTGGGGTGGATCATTTCAGACGAAGCTTTCTTTAGCCCCGATGATGTGTATTTAAAACTCAGAACATCTTATGGAATAAATGGAAATCAGGGGATTGGTCGTTATTCAAGTTTATCCAGAATGTCTACCCAATCATATGCTTTTGGCTCTTCGACCTACATTGGTGTATACCCCAACACTTTGGGAAATTCCAACCTCGCATGGGAAAAAACAGCTTCACTGAATATCGGGCTGGACTTCGGCTTATTGGATGACAGAATATCCGGGTCACTGGAAATGTACAAAGCCCAGACCACTGATGTACTGGTAGAAAGGGCTATCCCTATTTCCAGCGGCTATGAAGAAGTTTTAACAAACATTGGAGGCATAGAAAACAAAGGGATTGAGCTTGGTTTAAAATCCATCAACATGCAAAATGCCGATTTCAAATGGACCTCCAACTTTACTTTTTCGCTCAACAGAGACAAGATCACAAAACTATATGGCGATGAAAATGATGCAGATATAGGAAACTCCTGGTTTGTAGGAGAGCCTATTGGTTCAATCTATGATTATGATGTAGATGTAGAGGGCGGCGCGATCTGGACCGAACAGGAATTGTACAACGGCCAGAGTTTTGCGAACTGGTACCCCGGGCAGTATAAGTATAAAGACTTGAACGGAGATGGTGTAATTGAACCTACAAGCGACAGACAAATTATAGGTTACAGCAATCCCGCTTACCGGTTTAGCATTAATAATGTGCTTACTTATAAAAACTTCACCCTATTCTTCTTCATCAATGCTGTTCAAGGGGGAAAAAATTACTATCTACAGGACAACTCTTCTGTGGTTAACGTTGACTGGAATGCAGATACATTCTACCGGATCAATGCCTCAGCCGTACGCCCATACTGGACGCCTGCTAATCCTGTAGATAATGCAACCGGAGCTTATAATACACCGGTTACTCACGGGGGTGTATACGAAAGCCGGAGTTTTGTCAGGTTACAGGACATTTCACTCTCTTATGATGTAAGCAAAGCTACACTGAGTAACATGAACCTCCAGGGACTTCGCTTTTACGTTGCAAGCAAAAATGCACATACATTTACAAATTGGTCAGGTTGGGATCCCGAATCAGGAACCAGCAACAATCCTGTCATGCGAAATGTTACTTTTGGTGTAAACGTCACCATGTAATTTAAATTAACAATATATTATTTGCTTAGCATAGAAATATTAGATATGAAAAATCACATAAATAAATACAAAAAATTGTTAATGGCGCTGGCTATAGTTCCATTACTTTTGGTTTCGTTTTCGTGCAATGAGGAGTTCTTAAATGAGACACCATTGGACTTTTTAGCACCAGAAAACGCTTATAATTCCATTCCCGGTATCCAACAGGGTATTACGGGCTTGCACTACACGGTACGCCGCAACTGGTTTTCTGATGGAGGTGGTCATCAGGATGGATTCGCCATTATGCTGGGCAGTGTAGGAACAGACGTTGCTTTCCATGGCGAAAATCCGGGTGGTAACAGAAAGCTGGTTAATTATGAGGCAGAAATGACTTCTGAGAACTGGCAGTTCAACCTGATGTGGGAGGATGCTTACTTGTTGATTTCACGTGCCAACTCCTTGATTTATGGGATCGAAAATTCAGACGATGCCATATGGACCGGTTCTCCGGAAAAGAAAGATGAGTACCTTGCTGAGGCCAAATTTTTCAGGGCATGGGCCTATTACTTTTTGGTCTCCCTGTGGGGAGATGTGCCCCTGGTATTAGAGCCTGTCACGACGGCCAAAACGGACTTTATCCGCAACCCAACAGCTGAAATATATCAGGCCTTGGAAAATGACCTGAATTATGCAGCCCAAAACTTACCCCTTCCGGATAATATGGAGGCACCGGGTAGGATTAATCAAAAAGCAGCCTGGCACTTATTGGCACAGGTTTACCTCAGCTGGGAAAAATATCAGGAGGCCGTAAATGCCGCTTCCAAAGTGATTGACGGTTATGGCTCGGCTTTGATGCGTAACAGGTTTGGCGCAACCAATGATGTGTTTGGCTCGGGAGATGTCTTCTTAGACCTGCACGCGTATGGTAACCAAAACCTGGCTGAAAACTCTGAGGCAATATGGGTGATCCAGAACACCAAAACCGATATAAACGGAGGGTATAATTTCCCGGGTGAAAGGGGATGGGGACCGGCCTACTTCAGAATGGGCAATACACCTGATGGTGAAAAAGCTTTCTTAGGCGAACTTTATAATGGAAAATATACGGGTTATCTGGATATCTATGGACGTCCAGTAGCCTGGATCAGGCCGACCGACTATATGGCCTATTACGTATGGAAAAGCGACTGGGACAATGACATCAGGAATGCAAACCACCAGATCATCAGGACTTTCTATTTTCAAAATCCAAATTCAGCCTATGATGGCCAGGTTATCGACTTTAGTTTATATCCTGCGGGTGAAAGAGATCCGCTGAAGGACACATGTCAGTATATCTATCCCTATTTCATGAAACATGCAGATCCTGACAACCATTTCACAGACCCTAATAGATCAGGAGGTGGACGTAACAATAAAGACATCTATGCCATGCGATTGGCAGATACCTATTTGTTGCGGGCAGAAGCATACATTCAATTAGGTAATACTGCATCGGCTACTCAGGACATCAATGAGGTCAGAACCAGAGCAAACGCTACGCCTGCTGCAACTGTAGACATGGATTATTTACTGGATGAACGTGCCCGTGAACTTTATGGCGAAGAATTCAGGCACATCACCCTGCGCCGTACTGGTAAATTTCTGGAAAGGGTAAGGCAGTATTGCAACAACCCGGTTTACTGGGGTTGTAATGTACAGGACTACAATGTG
>JAOUKJ010000577.1 GCA_029882675.1 Cyclobacteriaceae bacterium | reverse complement strand
TAATCCTGTCAAAGCGGCCGGGCCTTAAAAAGGCCGAGTCAAGGTGCCATGGGGAGTTGGTAGCACCCAGGATGAGCAGGTCATCGTTGTTTGAATCTATGCCGTCCAGCTCCTTCAGAAACTGGTTGATGACATTACGGGAGGCCGACTGTTTCAGGTCGTTACGTTTACTACCCAGGGCGTCTATCTCATCGAAAAAAATCACAGCGGGAGAGTTGTTGCGGGCTATTTCAAACCGTTCATGGAGGTTCTTTTCGCTGTTTCCCAACCACATGTCCATGATCTCATCAATGCCTATGGCCATAAATTTGGACGAGACCTCCCCAGCGGTGGCTTTGGATAAATAAGTCTTGCCACAACCCGGGGGGCCATACATAAGGATGCCTCCGCCAGCCTTTTTTCCAAAGGCCTTGTAGAGATCGGGATTTTTCAATGGTTCAATGATCTTGATCCTGATCTCCTCTTTGATGTCTTCCATACCCCCTACTTTTGAAAAGTCAATGTCAGGCTTTTCCAGAAAGACGTCTGAATAATCATCGTTAAAATCTGAAGAAGGTATTTTCAGTTGCATCTCTATTGATTCATCATACCATTCGGGCATTTTCATCTGAAAGGCCTGGTATTGTGCGATGGCCTCTTCTATACGTTCGTCGTTGATCAATAACTGCAGGTACAGGTTGATGGTTTCTTCGTTGAATGCGTTGTTAATCATTTCCTCACAGATGAGAATGGCCACGGCATGATTGCCAAGTTTAAGGTAACACCGCACCAGCAGATTTTTGGTATCTGTTGATCCGTCGTACTGCAACAGCCGGTTTAAATGTTCCTTGGCCTGGTCGTAATCTCCCAGGTCATAATACCCGCGGGCAATTTGCTTTCTTAAAATATGGTTGTCAGGAGTTGTCTCCAGGGCTTTTTCCAATTCTTCCAGGGTGTCTCTGTTCACGTCAAAGTCCTTTATGTAAATAATTACTCAAAAATAGGCTAAATTGTTTATCTGCTCAGCGGAAATTCGGTAAGTTTTGTTATTTTCTCGCTGATATGATATTTAGGAGCGCTATCGTACACCTTTTACCTTCATTTTTATGGCGTAAAGGCCGTCCATGGAAGTGACAAAGAGTGTTTTCATGTCGGCACCGCCAAAGCACACATTGGCCGTCCAGTTGGCATCGATGGCAATGAGGCCCACTTCTTCTCCTTTTTTGTTGAATACCGTCACGCCCTTTTTGCCGGTCAGGTAGATGTTGCCCTTATTGTCGAGTGTCATGCCATCGGAGCCCATTTCAGTGAACAGCGTTTTATTGCTCAGTGTTCCATTTGCCCCGATGTCGTAGCGGTAGGTTTTGCCTGCCCCGATATCTGCGATGTAAAGGATCTTTCCATCAGGTGTTCCCAGAATACCGTTGGGTTGGGTGAGGTCATTGACAATTTCCACGGGTTGCTTGCTTCCCGGGGCCAGGTAGTATACATATTGCCCTTTCATTTGCATCTCCGGGCTGCGTTTTCCCTCCCACCAGGGTCTTTTATAAAGCGGGTCAGTGAAAAAAACAGATCCGTCAGGTGCGATCCACAGGTCGTTGGGCCCGTTGAATTTTAATCCGTTAAGGTCGGAGATTAATATTTCATAGGTGCCGTCCGGATTAAATATCCATATTTCATTATTTTCATCGGAGCAGGACCAGAGCCGGCCATCTTTATCGAAATACATGCCGTTGGCCCGGCCCGGTGCGCTGTGGAAAACAGAAAGCTCACCACCCGTGGAATATTTAAGAATTTGGTTATTGGGCTGATCGGTAAAAAACACATTACCTGCTGCATCAACAGCCGGCCCTTCGGTAAATTTAAATCCTTCGGCTACTTTTTCAACCAGGGCACCATTGGCCGTGAGTTTCGAAACCTGAGCGGTGGCGGGTTGCCAGCCCGAATAAATAATAAAAAAGAAAAGTAACCACGGTATGGAGGGAAGGACACGGGTATTTAAGTGCTTTTTCATTTCTTTAAATTTTAGAACATAAGAACGGCAGGCAAGATAAGCAGGGATATTGCTTTTCCCAATTTCATACCATACATTGCCGGGTGTTTAAGGTAAAAAACATCTTTTAAAAATGACGAAACTTCAGAAAAGATCGCAAAAAACACTTTTTTTATGCCTGTTGTATATTGCACTTCAGGCTGGCATGGAAAAAAAGGCCATGGCTGAAAATACAAATGATGACCCCGACAGAAAGTTCCGTGCGGCTATTGTGAAAACAGACATCACGCCTGATGGCCCGCAAACCTTGCTTGGTTATGCTCCCCGGACGTCCACAAGTATTCACGACCGCATATATCATCGCATCCTGTTGCTGGATGATGGTGATACGGAATTTGTACTGGTTTCTACGGAGGTATGTGAGTTCTCTCCTGAGATTTATGACCAGGTGGCCGCACAGTTGAAGAAAAAGACGGGTATTGCGCCTGATCATTTTCTTTGGACAGTCACACACACCCATTCGGCCCCGGAGTTTGGTCCGGCAGGTCTGGCAGAGGTGTTTTTGGGTGAGCGTTATACACATGAGTACGATAAGGACTACATGAATTTTGTCATCGATAAGTTATTAGAAGGTATTATTCAGGCCAGGAAAGCGTTGGAGCCGGCACGTTTGGGAACAGGCTGGGGGCATGCGCAGGCCAACATCAACCGACGGGCCCGTGACACAGATGGAACAACTACCCTGGGGCTTAATCCCGATGGGCCGGTGGATCGACGCATCGGCCTGATACGTATTGATAAAGCCAATGGCAGCCCGATGGTACTGCTTGCCAACTATGCGATACACGATACCGTACTCGGTGGGAGCAGTACGGTGATTAGTGGCGATGCACCCGGGGTTGTGGCAGCCTATGTAGAGGAGAA
>JAOUKJ010000576.1 GCA_029882675.1 Cyclobacteriaceae bacterium | reverse complement strand
TCTAAAACGTATGTGCCCTGACCAGTCGTCTTCAACTTGCCCACTACATTATGGGCATCGCGGATGAAAAAGTCAGTAGCATCAACTAAAAAACGACCATTTTCAACGATTTCAATTTTAAACCCCCAAAGAACAGAGGAGGCAAAGGCGTCTTTTACGGCCCGTATTTCATGTTTATTGTTGCTGATGGCCCGATATTTATAATTGGGTTCGGTCATGAGAATCTTATCACCGGCCCGGCTGAAAAAAACCACATGACTGCCGCCTAGTTGGCCGCGATCCAGGCCGATATCGTTGGATCCTACACCGGCTGATAAGGAACTGATGTACAGAAACTCCTGATCCAGCTTATCGATCACCAACCAGACTTTGTCTTGTTTTTCGTCATGGTAAAATTCGAAATAGCCCTCGTATTTATTCATTTCCCGGGTCTTGTCGACAATCGTTTGAGCGGTGGTTTGTAGTGATGGATGAGCCTGGCCCGGAGTATAGTGGGCAAAAGGATTCAGGCCCGCCAACAGAATGAGCAGGGCAAGTGCTGATTTTCTCATTATTTTTAAATTGGTTTGTGTAACAAGGGGGTGAAGATAGGAAACTGAAAGACAGGGGGCAAATGGTGTTTACTGAAAATGCAGTTCGTTAAACCTCATCCAGAGGTCTCCGCTCTCCCCCCATTGCTTTAAACTGTTTGGGGGTCATTCCGGTAATTTTCTTAAACTGGTTGCTCAGGTGAGCCACGCTGCTGTAGTCCAGCTTCCAGGCAATCTCTGAGAGGGTGAGTTCGTCATATACGATGAGTTCCTTTACCTTTTCAATTTTTTGCTGAATAATATAATGCTCAATTGTAATACCCTCTACACTGCTGAACAGGCGACTTAGCCCTTTGTATTCCTGCCCCAGGTGGTCAGCGAGCAAGACTGACCAGTTGCCGTCCATTGTTGTGAGGTCGCTGTGGTGCACCTTCTCAATGATCAGGGTCTTGATTTGTTCAATGAGCTTGGTTTTTTTGTCGTCGATGAGTTCAAAGCCCAGTGAATCGAGCTTTTCTTTCAGGGATGTATAAAACGCCTTGTCCCTTTCTTTTCCCGGAAGTTCGGCCACACCCATGGATATCTTGAAATTATCTTCTCCCAATTCGCGAAAGATGCCTTCTACAGCCAGGATGCAACGGTGGCATACCATGTTTTTGATGTTCAGTAACATAGCTGTAAATTAACAATAAAGTGGAACAATAATTATTCTTTGAAGTTGGTATTTTCGAATTTCCTGCTTTTCTAACCTGATTAATTCATAATTGTGTGCGTGAGACATAAAAGTATAATTACCTATTATTCAGGCTAAAAACGTTTCTTATAAGAAGGACGAATACTGCGGGCATGATATTTGTGTGTTTTTAGTGAAACAAAGTCATATGAAAACCCACCTGATCATATTTGGTTTTTGCTGTGTTCCTTTTCTGAATAGCTGTATATCAATATTAGGGACTACAAATAAAGTGTCCCATACTTATGATCCCTATAAGGCGACAAATACGGTGAAGCTCAGACAGCACTATCATGGGGAAACAGACTTGAAAAATCATCATACCATTAGGGCCACTTATTATAACCTTGATTTGGATACAGACTCTTCTAATACGTGGGTGGTCATTTCATTTTCTACCACCATAAGTGATACTGATTTCGATCCCGACTTGTTCATTAAGGTGGATGGTGAAATATTAAAGAGCGAAGCGGATAATTATGCAACGAAGCTATTTCTGAAAACTTCATCATCCAGTTCGTCCAGTTCATCTACTGAAACGGAATATGTCAAGGGTGATGAAGATGAAGACAGCGATGATGATGATAAAAAAGAAGCGAAGGTCACCGTGAATACAAGTACCCAAACTACCACAGCCACTGACATGTACCAGTTTATGAGCCGGACTTTTCTCCTGGAGGATCATGTGTTGAAAATACTAAGCGAGGCTCAAGATTTGAGTTTTCGGATATACATGAAGTATGATGCCATTGACGTAAAGACCAAAAGGAAAGACCGAAAAAAAATCAGGGAGTTTGCTTATATTGCCTCAAGGTCGGCACATTGATAAAATGAATTTTCAGTATGCCCTGGTTAACCGGCAGCCCTCCTGGCATGCTCCAATCCCATCTCAATTTGTTCGTTGAAAGCCATCCTAAATAAGTTTGCTGTTCTTTACAATTTACATAAATATAAAGAACAGTCAACAGCCAATAAGGTTTTGGTTGTTTTTACTTTTGCCCCTGTTTTTTGACAGGGCAAACTGCGCCTTTTTGATATTGGTGAAAAACAGACCGGTCTCATAAGAGGTTGATGCAAGAGGCGACTGTCCTTTAGCCGCCCCTTGCTCAAATGTACATTTATGGAATCCCCGCTGAGGGAAATCCGCCCCCTTACGTGGGGAACTCATCTACTCTTTTGCACTAATAGGCCAGTGCAAATAACACTCTTCCCTGAGAGGGCTTCCCGGAATAGATACAAACCCCTTCTTCCTGCTTCTGGTCTTCAGGTATTACCCGGATAGTAGCCTTGGTCTCTTCTTTTATCTTATCTTCTGTTTCTGCTGTACCGTCCCAGTGGGCCAGCACAAAACCACCCTTTTCTGTGAGTACCTGTTTAAATTCAGCGTAGGTATCAGCGGTGTGAGTGTTCTCAGCCCGGAAGTTAAACGCTTTTTTATAGATATTGGCTTGAATATCAATAAGCAATTGCTCCACCACACCAACCACCGTATCAAAGGAATGGAAATTTTTCTCCAGTGTATCCCGACGAGCCACTTCTACCGTATTGTTTTCCAGGTCTTTTGGTCCGATGGCAATCCTGACGGGCACCCCCTTAAGCTCATATTCAGCAAATTTCCAACCGGGCTTATAAGTGT
>JAOUKJ010000575.1 GCA_029882675.1 Cyclobacteriaceae bacterium | reverse complement strand
TTTATTTGAATAGGTTAATCTTTTTTGAAAAAATAACTGGTTGTGCACAATAAACGGTTACTCGCTTCGTTCAGGCGTGGCGCTTGCCGAAGGGGCAGGCGGGGCAGCAATGAATAATTCCTCTTTTTTTGGTTTTTCATCGAAGCGCCAATCGAATCCTTTTAATTGACTTTCTTTGGTGGTGATCAAATGGGGAGGGTAAAATTTGCCCTCCGGTTTCATGTCAAACCGAATGGTTTTGAGTAATCCATCCTGAAACCGAACCAGCATATTGGCACATGTGACCATATTTATACCCGTCACTTTGCTGTCATTTTCTTCCAGAACATAGTACAAGCTCTCTCCATTGCCCTGGACATCTATTTTATGGATTTTGTTTTCCCTGAAGTAGGTGGTGATATGTCGCCCTTTGATCTGGTTGAAATTAAACAAAGTATCCTGCGTTATGATATAACCGTTGGTTAATAGTTTGAGCTGTTGGATGGCGTTGTTGGCTGTGACCAGTGACAGGGTGTCCGCAGTAAGTTGGGTACCCAGGGCCCACAATACCGGGTCGCCATAAAAATTAATGGTGCTGTCAGCATTTACGTACGCCAGGCTATCTGCTTTTCCCTGAAAATCATTTTTATAGACCTTCACATTAAAATACGCCAGGAGTCGCTTTTTTGTCTCGTCTTCCGGATCCGGATCGATGGAGATGAGGGTGTCGGCCTTCAGGAAAAGGGTGTCACCCCCCCCGGCCGGCTTTTTCATCAAGGCGTTTTCATACACTTTTGTGAGTCCGTTGGCCTGGTCAAAAATAGCATGTTCACCAGTTACTATGGTGTCGTCGGTCTTGGATTGCATAAAAACCTTGCCACGGGCTGAATAGGATTTGGTGGCCTCGTTCATTACAATGGTCTCAGCGATTACGATAAAGGATTCGGTTTCGAATTTCCCATCCCGTAAGGTCGATTGTTTCGAGAAAGTATTGTACGTGCCCGTTTCATATTCTGACACATTGCCCTGGTTATTAACAACTTTTGTGGGCTTGAGGAAATGAACGATTCGGGTAAGCGAATTGTATTGAAGGGTGTCTGATTCCATGCTCCATTCGGGATTGGTGCCTTTTACGTTACCACCGAAGCTGGTCAGGTTGTTGGGCTTGTCGAAATAACCACGCTGGCTGGTTAATACACTGGTACTGTCCACGAGCTTGCCCCCGTTGAAATATCGGGCATACCCTCTGTTGCGGTCGTAGTCGAGGAAGTTTGTAAAGAGGGTGACCCTGCCCAGTTGTTTGTACACTACGTTTCCACGCAGTTCAATTATTCCCCCTTTCGTATTGTATTTTGCCCGCGCTGCTGTAATGGTTACTGAATCACCATCAAGTATCCTTACTCGTCGGTGTAGTTCCAACATATTGGCTTCTTTGATAAAATAAGCGGAATCACAGTAAATAATAGTGGTGCCTTGCCTGATCCTTACGTTGCCTTTCAGGAAGTCTCCTCCGCGGTATGATCCCTTACTATCACTTTTTGCTATTATCCTGCCCTGTGACCAGCCGGGCAAGATGGAAAAAAAAGCCAGGATTAAGGCTGCAATATGTATCTTTGTCGGAGCTTTCATGTTAATCAAAGGCACAAAATTAATGGGAAAAGAGTTACTGTTAGCCAGATTAGGACAATTTCTTTCCGGAAACATACGATTTGATGAAAAAACGCCCTTTTTGCTCGCAGTGAGTGGGGGTGTGGATTCCATGGTCATGGCTCGCTTGTTTTTGGAAGCCGGATTAAATACTGCCATTGCGCATTGTAATTTTCAGTTGAGGGGTGCCGATTCTGATGGTGATGCTGCCTTCCTGAAGGCCTTTTGTCAACTACATCAGTTGCCGTTTCTTGTCAGAACATTCAACACCAAAAATTATGCCATAGAAAATGGGGTATCCATACAAATGGCTGCCAGGGAACTGAGGTACCAATGGTTTGGACAACTGATGGATAGCGGTGATTACGAATGGTTGTGTATGGCACATCATCTGGATGATAACCTGGAAACGGTGCTATTCAATCTGAGTAAGGGGAGTGGACTGGCAGGGATTCGGGGAATGCCTGTGAAAAATAACCAAATTTTACGTCCGATGATTAATGTTTCCCGGCAGGATATTTTGGAATATGCCCGGGAAAAGGAAATAAAGTGGCGGGAAGATGTGAGCAATGAGCGTGATGATTATCACCGCAATTTCATCAGACATCAGGTCGTACCATTACTTGCTACAATAAACCCGGGATGGAGAGACACCCTGCCACATACGCTGGCCCGCTTGCGGGGGGCAGAAGGGCTTGCTCATAGGCAGATTCAGCAAGTAGCAGAACAATTTACACCCGTAAAGGATGGATTTATCATCAATAAATCAATTTTTCAGGCTTATAATGAAGAGGAAACAGCGCTGATGTTGTCTGTTTTTCTGGAGGAGTACGGATTTAATTATTTTCAGGCCCGGGATATCGTGACCCGAATGCCCGGGCAACCGGGGAAAAGCTTTTTTTCATCGACCCATGAAGTGCTCATTGACAGAGATACTCTCATTTTAGGCCCGGTTACTGAAAGCCATGAAGGTGAAGTCAGCCTTTCGCCCGATACAAAAGAATTCCTGCTGGCCGGTGTTAAATACAGGATTACTACACTTCCGGGAGATCATTGGCAACTTGAAATGAATGATGAAGTGGCCCAGCTGGATTTTAATAAATTGTCCTTTCCCCTGTTGCTGCGGCCCTGGAAAAAAGGCGATTTTTTTACCCCGCTGGGGATGAAAGGTAAAAAAAAGCTCAGCGATTTTATGATAGACCGTAAAATTCCTGTTAAATTCAAACGTCAGGTCTATGTAGCCCTTTCAAATGAGGATATTGTATGGGTAGTAGGGCATCA
>JAOUKJ010000574.1 GCA_029882675.1 Cyclobacteriaceae bacterium | reverse complement strand
AATAACAAGTGGGGGACATTTGGAGGGGGAGTGGCAGGAATAAACTGGTCGGCTATACTGGACATGCCGTTTGTTGAATACATGACTACCCGGGTGGGCTATGGAGTAGTGGGGAATTATAAGGGTGAGGCTGGACTTTCGCTGGAGCAAGTTGGCGCTTTGGGAACCGGAATTTATAATATGAGCTTTATTGATGGGGAGCGGAAACCTCGCTATGGGATAACCAACCTTTCAAACCCAGACCTGCAATGGGAGGAGACGAGGGAATTTAACTATGGCGTAAACTTTGGCCTGTTTGGCAATAAAATCAATGGAAGTATTACTTTCTACAGCAGCAAATCCACTGATTTGTTATTACGACACGAGGTCCCTTACCCGCCTAATGTACTTTGGTCGGCCATTGGGAATATCGGACAGGTCAATAACCGGAGTATGGAGGCCAGTGTAGATTATCGGTTTAATATAAATAGCAAAACATCTGTCCGCAGTACGTTTAATTATGGCCGTTTTAATACTACCCTGATATCGCTGTTTCATAACACCCAACGAGAGGCACTATATATGGGTAATCTGGGAGGACCGGGGAGTTCAGGATACTTAATTAAAACAGAGGAGAATGGAAAACCAGGCAATTTCTGGGGACTCACTCATCAGGACAAGTTAATGGATGAATATGGGCAGTGGCAATTTGAAGACTTGAATAGTAATGGCAGAATTGACGATGATGATATGGGAGTCATAGGAAATGGCCTTCCAAGCTCACAATTAGGATGGTTTGTTGAAGCTGAAAGGAAGAATTGGAATGTAATGTTAGGTTTTCGAGGACTGTTTGGCCACTCTTTAATTAACGGAAGTCGTTTGTTTACGAAAATCCCAACCTGGTCTATTATTGCAATGTGCTACAATCCTCTTTTACATCACCTGCTTCTGAAATAAAAACGACAAATAATTATCCCGGAAGTTTTTATGTTGAAAAGGCCTCTTATTTTAAATTGGAAAACCTAACGGTAGGACGCACCGTATTGACGGATCCTATAAAAGGAATGGAAAATATCTTTTTATATATCAATGTACAAAACCTGTTTGTCCTGACGGGTTATTCAGGTGGAGACCCGGAGGTAAGGCTGTATGATCAGGAAGGGTTTGAGTTGGTTCCCGGCCTGGATTATCGAAAAAGCTGGCCCATGACCAGGGCGTTTACAATGGGAGTAAGATTCAGTTTGCAATGAGATAATGAGGTAAGGAAATAGAGAAGTAATGAGGTCGTAAAATATCCTTAGTTATCGAAAACAATGCTTTATGAGGGCCCCATCCCGTCCCTGAATATTATTTCCAAACTCAAAATAAATAGGATACCGGATAATATTATTGCGAATATTAGTCCAATAACTACCCTTGTGAATTTATTCACTTTAATGAATTTCCACGACAGAGGTATTGTAATTAATGGAGTGATAAAAATTGACCACCATAGAATACCGCTTATTAAGTCCAAAAGTGTATTCAACATTAATAATTATAATTTTAGTATGATATATTCAGTATATAACACTACATATATCCAATGATAAAATTAATTATTTCGAAGTTTACTCATTACATCACATTATTCTAAATTACATAAAAAAAGTCCGGTCGTGTATACAACCGGGCTTTTCGATATAAGTGTTTTAATTAATGCTTAGCTAATACCCAGAATCCGTTTGTTGAGTGCTTCATCGGCACCGGTACCTGCAAAGTCGTCGAAGGCTTTTTCAGTCACCGTGATCATATGATCGCTGATGAAGGGTGCTCCTTCAGCGGCTCCTTGTTCAGGGTGCTTGATGCAACATTCCCATTCCAGCACAGCCCATCCTTTGTAACCGTATTGCGCAAGCTTACTGAAAATACCGACAAAGTCCACCTGGCCATCGCCCAGTGAGCGGAACCGGCCCGGACGTTCTTTCCAGTCCTGGTATCCGCCATAGACACCACTGCGTCCGGTAGGATTGAACTCGGCATCTTTTACATGGAACATTTTTATTTTCTCATGATAAATATCGATAAACTGGAGGTAGTCCAGTTGCTGCAACACATAATGGCTGGGGTCATACAACAGACAGGCTCTTTCGTGATTGCCTGTGGCCTCCAGAAAGCGCTCATAGGTCACCCCATCGTGCAGGTCTTCGCCGGGATGTATCTCATAGCAAAGATCAACGCCTACTTCGTCAAAAGCATTTAGAATAGGTAGCCAGCGGTCTGCCAATTCTTTAAAGCCCGTTTCTACCAAGCCGGCGGGACGCTGGGGCCAGGGATATACCGTGTGCCAAAGCAACGCACCAGAAAATGTCGCATGGGCATCAAGCCCCATGTTACGGCTCGCCTGGGCGCCATATTTCAATTGTTGAACAGCCCATGCTGTACGTGCTTTGGGATTGCCACGCATTTCAGGTGGGGCAAAACCATCAAACATATCGTCATAGGCCGGGTGGACGGCCACAAGCTGTCCTTGCAGGTGGGTAGAAAGTTCAGTCACTTCCATACCGGCCTCTTTTACAATACCCACGATCTCCTGGGCATAGTCTTTACTTTCTGCGGCCTTTTGCAAATCCATGCAGCGTCCGTCCCAACTGGGCAGTTGCATTCCTTTATACCCGAGGTCGGCCATGTAATTGGCAATGTCCTTTAAGTTATTAAAGGGTGCCTCGTCGCCCATAAATTGAGCAAGAAAAATAGCGGGTCCTTTCATATTTTTAGTGTTTTTTTTATTCGTGTTTTAATTTATTATCAAATTTAAAAACATAAAACATCAGATTGAAATCGAAATATTTACCGAGGTAAACTTTATCAGCTCCTTCTTCAATTCCTCTTCCTATATTTACTTCATCCCCATCCTCATCTAGCTACATGCTAACAGTTCATCCCCATCCCC
>JAOUKJ010000573.1 GCA_029882675.1 Cyclobacteriaceae bacterium | reverse complement strand
GCATAAAACAAAAATAAAACTACTGTACTTACTTACCCTTACGTTGCTTTTGGCTTCCTGTGCCAAAGACAACCGGGTTAAGACCCTGAAGCTGGGCCACTCCAATGATGCTTCTCACCCCGTTCATATTGCCATGACCTATATGGGTGAACGGCTGGAGGCCCTGTCGGGTGGGGCAATGCGCATGGATGTATACCCCAGCTCTATACTGGGTAATGAAAGGGAATGCATTGAATTACTTCAAATAGGCAGCCTGGCCATGACCAAGGCCTCGGCTTCCAACTTAGAAGGTTTTGCACCGGCTTTTCGGGTGGTGGGGCTTCCTTATATCTTTAGAGACCGTGAGCATCAGTTCAAGGCCCTCGATAGCGATATAGGTGAAGACCTTCGATTAAAGACCCAAAAATTCTGGCTACGTGGCCTCGCCTTTTACGATGCGGGTAGTCGCAGTTTTTATACTATTGACAAACCAGTCAGGACACCAGATGACCTGAAGGGGCTCAAAATTCGTGTAATGACCTCCAACACCGCCATGAACATGGTCAAAGCTTTTGGCGGCTCCCCTACTCCCATTGCATTTGCCGAACTATACACAGCCCTTCAACAAGGAGTTGTTGACGGTGCCGAAAACAATGCACCCAGCATATTTTTTCAAAAACATCATGAGGTGTGTAAATTTTACACCATCAATGAACATACTGCTGTACCTGACGTACTGCTCATGAGCACAGTGGTATGGAACAGTCTTTCTGACCAGGAAAAAGAATGGGTACAACAGGCTGCTGATGAGTCGGCCATCTTTCAACGGGAAGTGTGGGCCAAATCAGAAAAAGAAACCCTGGATGGAATAAAAGCCGCTGGAGTTGAAATTATTTACCCTGACAAGGCCCCTTTTGCCGAAAAGGTGGAATTTATTCTGGAAGAATACAAAGACAATGAAGAAGCCTGGGATCTCATTCAACGTATCAAGGCCGTAAAATAAAACGGAAAATAGTCAAAATCATGCTGAGAACAACATTAGACAAAGTAATATCCCGTACATTAATTGTAATCATGGCATTAATGATCATCAATGTACTCTGGCAGGTAGCCACGCGGTTTTTACTAAAAGACCCCAGCTCCTTCACAGAAGAACTGGCCCGTTATCTGTTGATTTGGACAGGGCTACTTGGAGCCGCCTATGCCGTCGGGAAAAAGATACACCTGGCCATCGATCTGCTACCCACTATTCTTAAAGGTAAAAAACAAAAATCCCTTCAAGTGATCATCAATGGTTTCATCATCCTCTTTTCCCTTTTTGTATTTATAATAGGAGGCATCCGCCTGGTATATATCACCTTTTTGCTTGGACAATTATCGCCCGCACTACAGGTGCCTTTGGCCTATGTTTATCTGATTGTCCCCATAAGCGGGATCTGCATGGTGGTCTACTCCCTGTTAAATATTATAGACGACCGGAACAATAATCACATTGAAGTAATAAGCAACTAATCCAATTATGGCATATTCTGAAATTGCAGTTTTAGCACTGAGTTTTATTTTTTTACTTTCATTGGGCGTGCCAATTGCCTATAGCATTGGCATATCCACTACCATCACGATGTTGATGACCATTTCCCCTATCCCGGCCTTTACCACTATGGCCCAGCAAACGGCTACCGGAATAGATAGTTTTGCCTTGTTGGCCATCCCGTTTTTTGTCTTTGCGGGTCAGGTGATGAACCGCGGAGGTATAGCCAGCAGACTAATCGATTTTGCCAAAGTACTGGTGGGCATGCTGCCGGGCGGACTGGCTTATGTGAATATAGTAGCCAGTATGCTTTTTGGGGCGATATCCGGTTCCGCTGCAGCAGCAGCCTCAGCAATTGGAGGGGTAATGGGCCCTCGCATGGAAAAAGAAGGATATCCGAAAAATTTTAGTGCGGCTGTAAATATCACCTCGGCGACTACCGGGCTGGTGATCCCGCCAAGTAATATATTGATTGTTTACTCCCTGGCCAGTGGCGGTGCCTCTATTGCCGCCCTGTTTCTTGCCGGCTATGTACCGGGTTTTCTGGTTGGCCTAATGCTTATTCTCGTATCAGGATACTTTGCTGTTAAAAACAAATACCCTACCGGTGAACGGGTAAAATTAAAAGAGGCATTTATGAAATTTCTCGATGCTATTCCCAGTATGTTCTTGCTGTTTATTGTGATTGGGGGAATTATTGCCGGTGTCTTTACTGCCACTGAAGCCTCTGCTGTAGCGATTCTTTATACCTTGATTCTCGCTATGGCCGTCTACCGCGAAGTAAAGGTGAAGGATCTTCCGGGCCTGTTGCTCGATACTGCCATGACCACATCGATCATCATGATCCTGATTGGCGCTTCCATAGGTATGTCATGGGTCATGTCGTATGAAAACATACCACAAGGAGTAACCGCAGCCCTCATGTCACTGACTGACAATAAAATCTTGTTGCTTATCATTATCAATTTGATCCTGTTGTTTGTCGGTGTGTTTATGGACATTACTCCGGCAGTACTCATCTTCACTCCTATTTTTCTGCCTGTGGTGACGGGACTGGGTATGGATCCTGTCCATTTCGGCATCGTCATGGTCGTGAACTTGTGTATCGGCCTGTGTACACCGCCTGTAGGCTCTGTTCTCTTTATCGGTTGCAGTGTGGCCAACATCAGTATACATAAAGTAATCAAGCCATTACTTCCACTCTATGCTGCGATGATCCTTGCACTGATCCTTATTACCTACTTCCCTGAATTGAGCCTTTGGCTGCCTGACCAGTTTGGTTTGTTGAGTAAATAATGATAAGTATTTGAATCCCCGGGTTTTACCCGACTTTGGAACTATTTGATCATTGAACGATTGATCCATCACTAATGGGCAATCGTTCATATCCTGGTTCCTGGTTC
>JAOUKJ010000571.1 GCA_029882675.1 Cyclobacteriaceae bacterium | reverse complement strand
AACAGGTGAGCGTAATCGGGATGGTTTTCGCCCAGCCGTTTTTTCTTCAGTTCTATTGCATTAAGGTATATTTTTTCAGCATCGTCATATTTCTTCATGTCCTGATAGAGCAGGGCCAGATTGATCTGCAAACGTTGATAATTGGTTGATTTTTCTCGCATTTGATCACCGGCAATGGTGAGGGCCTCATTAAGCAGGCTTACAGCTTCGTCATACCGCCCCAATACATGAAATAGCACCGCCTTGTTATTTAGCGTAATGACGTAGGGCATACTTTTATCACCCAAAATAGATTTGTTCCTGGCTACGGCTTCATTGAGCAGTTTTTCAGCATCATTATAATATCCCAGATCCTTTTTCAACAGGGCGTAATTGTTGAGCGAAGCAGCATACCCCCGGCTGTCTTCACCAAGAATTTCTTTGCGCAGGTCAAGGGCTTGTTCTGCGAAATTTAAAGAATGAGTGAGTCTTCCCAGTGAATGAGTGACCAATGATAGGTTGGCTATGGCCCGGGCATAGTGCAGGTTGTCGGTATATTCTTCCGTTTCAAAAATGGTTTTTGCAGCAATTAAATATCCCGTGGCCAATTTGTACTTGTTGTTCGCATAGAGCATTTCAGCGCGGTCGACCCAACCACGCGCAATGTCAACGTCTGAAGCATCATCTTCCCGACGTTCTGCCTTTTCAATCAAAAAACGTTTTTGGCGTTCAAACCTTTCTTTCGACTCAAATAAACCCGCCTGATCACTGAGGGCAATGGCATAATTGAAACTGTTGCTGTCATACTCAAGCCTTGCTTCTTCCAGCTCGGAAAGGATTTTTTTCTTGACGGTGTTTCTCACTTTTTGGCTGCTTAAGGCTTTTTTTGCCTTGTCTTTGAGAAATTTATCTATTTGAGCATCTGCCTGACTGTACGAATAGATAAGGGCAAATAAAAAAAATATCCGAAACATAGCGGTGTATGTGTATTCCTTTTACGAATGTACACATTATATATTAAATGAAAAGTATCCGGTGTTCTACAACCTTTTAATAAAGCAGGAAAATAGGGCACTTAGTTTTTATTATCGGGAATAGTATGAATATTTGTTTCATAACAATAAGCTATGACAAGATCTCATTTGCAAATACTATTGATCTGCGTCTTATCTCTCCAGACAGGGTGTCAGTTTGAGCGGGCTGATAAACAACGATCAATGGTGGAAGTCGCCTGGCCCGAAACCTCTCGTGAAAGCAAACCCTGGACACGCTGGTGGTGGATGGGAAGTGCGGTGGATAATGAAAGCCTGACAAAAAATATCGAAAACTACCATCAATCCGGGTTGGGTGGTGTGGAAATCACACCGATATATGGTGTCAGAGGGATGGAGGATCGGTTTATTGATTACCTGTCGCCCCGGTGGATGGAAGCCCTTACGCATACTACTGAGGAAGCCGCGCGCTTAGATATGGGTGTGGATATGGCCACAGGAACGGGTTGGCCTTTTGGCGGGCCACATATACAAACAAAATATGCAGCAGGAAAACTCATGGTGGAAACCTTTCCGCTCAAAACCGGAGAAAGGTTAAAGAACAGGATTGAAAGTAAAAACGAGCGGTTTGGAAAAGAAGCGGAGCTGATTGCCCTGATGGCCTATTCAGATACCGGAAAGATCATTGACCTGACGGGCCAGGTGGTAACGGAGAAGACGCTCAACTGGATAGCTCCGGATGGAGATTGGATACTATATGCCATGTTCTCAGGCCAAACCGGACAACGCGTAAAAAGAGCGGCCCCCGGGGGAGAAGGGCTGGTGATGGATCACATGTCTGCCGCCGCTTTATCACATTATCTTTCCCGGTTTGATACAGCCTTTGCCAGTCATGAAAATGCACAGGTCAGGGCGTTTTTCAATGATTCATATGAAGTGTATGGAGCTGATTGGTCCGATACCTTTCTGGCAGACTTCGAGAAACGACGAGGGTATGACCTCCGGACATATTTCCGGGAGCTGACCACTGTCGAAGATGATGATGCTTCAGTGCGGATAAAGGCGGATTACCGGGAGACATATTCTGATTTATTACTCGAAAATTTCACGAATAAATGGACGAACTGGGCTCATATCAAAGGGGCTGTTTCACGCAATCAGGCTCATGGCTCGCCAGGCAACCTGCTCGACCTGTATGGCGCTGTAGACATACCAGAGACAGAAATCTTCGGGCCAAGTCATTTTAATATTCCCGACCTTAAAACAGACACCGCCTTCAACAATACCCGGAACGATCCCCTGATGTTGCGCTTTGCTTCTTCAGCTGCCCACGTGATGGGTAAAAAATTGACTTCATCAGAGACAGGGACCTGGCTGGGAGAACATTTTAGTGTGGCTTTGCATCAAATTAAACCGGAGATAGACCAGCTGTTTACCCAGGGTATTAACCATATTTTTTATCATGGTACAGCTTATACACCACAGGACGCCCCCTGGCCGGGGTGGCTTTTCTATGCTTCAACTAATTTTGGGCCATCCAATGCCTTTTGGGAAGATTTTGAGTCATTAAATGAATATGTGACCCGATGCCAGTCTGTACTGCAATCTGGCAATCCCGGTAATGATATCCTGCTCTACTGGCCGGTTTATGACGTTTGGCATAATTCAGGTGATATGCTTCAAATGCTTACAGTGCATAATATACATGACTGGTTGCAAAAATCGGATTTCTACCATACGGCGGCATTGCTCGATAAAAGTGGCCATACTTTTGATTATGTTTCCGACAGGCAGTTAATGTTAGCTGAAAACAGCCAGGGGGGTATTGATCTTCCCGGGGGAAAGTATAAAACAATTGTTATTCCCAAAACTGAATTTATGCCTTTGGCCACATTGAACAAACTCAGGGAGTTGGCAGCCAATGGTGCCACGATTGTCTTTCT
>JAOUKJ010000572.1 GCA_029882675.1 Cyclobacteriaceae bacterium | reverse complement strand
GCTATAGCAAAAAGAAAAGCAGGGATAAAACTACCAATGAAGCCCACGATGACAAAAGGCCGCCATTATAGGTTACTTGTCATCGTGGGCTTCATTGGTAGTTTTATCCCTGCTTTTCTTTTTGCTATAGCTCAAACACAGATCAGGAGTTCGATGGCCGGCATGCTCAATGCCCTGACCCCATTTTTCGTTATGATCATTGGCGCCTGGTTTTTTAAGCTACGCGTAAAGCTGGGTACGGGTTTGGGTATTCTGCTGGGATTTGCCGGGGCACTCCTCCTTTTATTTACCAACGCTACTGATGGTTTCGGCACCTTGAATGCTTATGCGCTGTTGGTCGTTCTGGCCACCATACTCTATGGTACCAACCTCAACCTGATCAAGTATTATCTTGCTGACCTGAATGCAGTGACCATTACGTCCCTTTCGCTGGTGATTGTGCTTCCTCCGGCGGCAGTTTACCTGTTGGGATTTACAGATTTTATTGAAAAGCTCACCACTCATCCGGATGGTCTGCTGGCCACAGGGTATATTACTATTCTGGGTGTGATGAGCACCTCATTAGCACTTATCCTTTTTAATAAGCTGGTACAGATGACCACTCCGGTTTTTACGAGTTCTGTAACCTATCTCATTCCTGTCGTGGCGATTGTGTGGGGGCTCTTTGATGGTGAGTCGCTGCTTATGATTCATTTTATTGGCATGGCGGTCATTATTTCAGGTGTTTACCTGATTAATTATTTTAAAAACACTCCCTGAATCCGCCTGAGATATTGCTTTGTTTTATCCACCATTTTGGGGGATGAAATAGGATTATTGCTCCAATAGGGCTAAAAACAGCCATTCCAAATACCTCATTTTACGTGATTTATACTGATGGGCAACTGTCTACCTTTCAGATATTTTTAACAAAACAGATGTATTATGAGAAAAAATTTACTGTTTTTTATTGTGGTATGCCTCATTTTGAACTGGCATACCGGATTTGGACAGGATCGGGAGGTCAGTGGGAAAGTCACTGATGCCGAAGACGGTTCCGGACTTCCCGGGGTAAATGTCCTGTTGCAAGGCACCAAGTCCGGTGCCGTGACCGACATGGATGGTAATTATAAAATTACCATCCCGGAGGGTGCCACCCTTGTGTTTTCATACATCGGGTATGAAACCAAAGTGATAGCGGTTGGAGCACAAGCCATTATCAATGTGGAGATGTTTTTTGATGTAAAGCAGTTGTCGGAGATTGTGGTTACTGCCCAGGGTATTGAGAAGTCGGCCAGGAGTTTGGGCTATTCCGCTACTGAAGTGAATGCCGAGGAGATTACCAAAGGCAGAACAACGGATGTCATGAGTTCCCTGCAGGGAAAAGTGGCCGGGGCAACGATAACAACAGCCTCAGGTGCGCCAGGTGCATCTACAAAGGTCATTGTGAGAGGGTATTCTTCCATTGGCTCCAATAATAATCCGTTATATATTGTTGATGGTGTACCGATTAATAACAGCTCGAATGCTTTTAATCAGTCAGACCTTGCTACAGACGTTAATCGCTCACAGGATTTCGGAAACAGGGCCAATGACGTTAATCCGGACGATGTGGAATCTATAACC
Source organism: Cyclobacteriaceae bacterium (assembly GCA_029882675.1). Lineage (GTDB taxonomy): Bacteria > Bacteroidota > Bacteroidia > Cytophagales > Cyclobacteriaceae > JAOUKJ01. Next base: position 1,309 of record JAOUKJ010000572.1, on the reverse strand, counting down.
ATATTAAAAGGCGCTTCAGCTACGGCCCTTTATGGATCCCGTGCAGCGAATGGGGTAATTATTATTACCACGAAGAAAGGGAAGGCAAATTCAGGTGTAAACATCGGGTTTACCAGCTCAGCAACGATCTCAGAGCCATTGAGGTTGCCTCAATTACAGAATAAGTTTGGCCAGGGGTGGAGCGGGCATTTTGCCTATGAAGAGAATGGCAGTTGGGGGCCTATTATGGATGGTAAAGAAAGGCTATGGGGTAATGTAGTGAATAACTCCCAGCAGTTAAAAACATTTGAGCCCAGGGAAAATCTGAAAGACTTTTATGAAATAGGAAATTCCTTTATCAACACGATTTCTTTGCATGGGGGCTCAGATTTGACAACATATTATCTCTCTTATGGCAACGTACAAGGAAATGGAGTAACTCCGGGTGATGCAGATGTATTAGACAGAAACACCTTGTCTTTAAGAGGCACACTCTCTGGCAATAAAGTATCAGCCAGGGCTTCATTGAATTACTCCCACAAAGAGCAAAGCGTGATTACGGTAGGGCAGGGGGGAGCAGGGACTACCACATTTCAGGAACTCATACAGATCCCACGTGATCACAGTATTGTTGACATGAAAGACTACAATGATCCTTTCAATAATCTTGATAATTTTTACACCTTATATGCCCAAAATCCGTATTGGTCTATCAATGAAAATGGAAATAAGTTTGGTGAAGACCGGGTTTACGGGAACGTAAATGTATCTTATGATTTCACCGATTGGCTTTCAGCAAGTTATAGATTGGGAGCTGATGTGGCTAATTCACAGGTAAAGGATTGGATTGCAGTAGCAGAAATAACCCCGGGAGCACCAAATTATGGGACCCAACCCATTCCGGGACAGGTGACGGAATATTCCCGGTATGCCCGGGAGCTGGACCATACTTTCATGGTCAACTCCTCCAGGGATATAACAGAGCGTTTTGCAATTACCGGGTTGATAGGGTTAAACAATAATGAAAGGTATTTCAGAAACTTATCTATACGGGTTGATGATCTGGACATCCCTGGATTTTATGATATCTCCAATAGCTCAGGAACACCCGTGACCACTAGTTTTGAGTCCCTCAGGCGACTTATCGGCTTATATGGTCAGTTTGAAGCCAGCTATAATGACTATCTATACCTGACACTTCTGGCAAGAAATGATTGGTCATCCACACTCCCAAAGGACAATAATACCTTTTTCTACCCCGGGGCCAACTTAAGCTTTGTCTTTTCTGAGCTTGTACCCGGGATCGAAAATATATTAACAGAAGGAAAGG
>JAOUKJ010000570.1 GCA_029882675.1 Cyclobacteriaceae bacterium | reverse complement strand
TCCACCCCCTCACCCCGTCTAATATCTCATATCTAACATCTAATATCTCCCCTCATTTCCCAATACAAAACTTCCCGAAAATATTCCCCAGCACCTCGTCATTGGTGATCTCCACGGTAATAGGTCGCCAGGCGGATAATTACCTTAGTCTTTTTGAGAAACGAGTTGTGGTTCAGATTCAGTTCCAAGTGACTGGATTATTTTCCAATCCTCATCAATTTTTTGAATTTTATATCCCGATACCTATCCCAAAAACAAGATTCAAATTTGGTCGTTCAGTAATTTCATTTCCAAAAATGACTCCCTGTTCATTAACTCCTATCACTTCGTTATATTTAATTTCTTCAGGGTAGTGATGATAGTCCAACTGTGCTTTTACCATGATAAACTTAAAAAAACGCCGCATAGCCACAATGCCCACCGAGGCACTTCTTTGGTTTTCCCAAAAAACGGATGCGTCTGTACCATTATAAGAACGTCTTAATTCCGGGTGCGACCAGTTTAAACCAACCCGGGGAACAATTTTTGTTAAGACGTCTCTTCTTGGTTCAAAGGCAATAACGCCCAGATACAGATAGTTTCTAAGGACCGAAAAGTAATTTGTATGATTTTCAGAAAACTGGACCGGACCGGTGATGGTCTTTTTTTGATACAAACGATTGTACCCAAAGTATAAAGATCCCATATGAATTCCAAGATCAAGACCGGAAGTGGCGTATTCACTTATAAAAGACCTGAAAAGCAGCACTTGCAGTACCTCTTCTCTGAAAATTTTAGAAATGGATTTAGAGTGCTTAACCCAATCGCTTTTAGAAAGGCCTTTATCTAAGTCGAGTGGATATTCGGCTTTTTCATTATCTATAATATTAATCAGGTTGGGATAGTTTAATCTCGTGTAATATATTGGGGCATCTGAGTATTTAACGCGGACATTACGACTAAACAGGGCCGCCCCCATTCCAATTGTAGTAGGTATTAAAATTAAAACAGGAGATACCCACCCCCTGCCGGCTGCCACATAAATAGTACCTGCAGCAAGTCCTATTAAAGGTTTTTGCCAAAATATCCACTTACTGCTATCTATTCTATAATGCGATTTAACTGAATCGATTTGTTCCCAGTTAATAAAATGTTTTTCGTCCGTACTGAAATTTGGAAATGTTTCCGGGTCCTCCCAGAACAGTACCTTTGAGTCATCTGAGTGCACAATTTGGCCATTTAAAACGGTCCCATTTGTTAGAAATAATTCTGACGGGCGGCTTTGTTTAGGCCAATATTTCTCTATTTTTATCCAATCCCTGGCACTCAAGTCATTGTGGGTTTCTGTGTTTTGAGAAAGTCCAGTCCGAGAAAAAAGCATACAACATGTTGTGATTGAAATTATTGTAAACAAAGAGGAGTATTTCATAAAAAATAAATTAATGGCCTTTACCCTGTTTAAATCATTAAAATTTCAGCGTCTTGCACGTCAAGGTACAAAATAATTAAAAATTCAAAACCCCGGAGTCCCTCAACTCGCTCCAAAACAACCACTAAATATCTTCAAAATCCTTTCATTACACCTCTATTACCGGAAATTCGTTTTTTGCTTAAAAATTGAAACATTGTGCTACAATTTTTAAGCACTGGTATAATACCTGTTTGGGAATACCTATTTTAGTTTCAGCAAAATTCATCTTTTGAAGCATATTGTTAAAACAATTTAATACAGTGAGCAACAAGTTTGTTTTACGGAAATATAATCTGAATGCATTAGCCGTCGTTTTATGTGCTATACTCTCTTTTTCAGTAAAGGGGTCTTTTGGGCAATTCGTGGTGAATGGATCCGCCTATCAGGAAAGTGAAAATTGTTATGTACTTACTCCTGACGAGAAGGACAAAGCAGGATCAGCATGGAACTCAGAAGCGATTGATCTCAGAAACCCTTTTCACATGAAATTTGAGGTGTATCTCGGGTGTAATAACACGGGCGCTGATGGGATTGCCTTTGGGTTTCATAATAATCTGTACGGTTTGGGGGTGATTGGTGGTGGACTGGGTTATGGTTCACTTTCTCCATTGTTGGTGGTAGAAATCGATACCTGGAACAACAATACATATGATAATAATGGAGATCCGGATTATGACCATATAGCTGTGCTAAGTGCAGGCGCTGCGGGGCACAACAACGCTGCCTTTAATCATGCCGGGCCTGTCCAGGCCTCTGCCACCAGTACCAATGTGGAAGATTGCCAAATGCATCGTTTTGATATCTTATGGGAACCTGCAAAACAAACGTTGTCGGTGTATTTTGATGATGAATTCCGACTGTCCTATACCGGAAATATCGCAGCACAGTTCTTTTATGGTAATCCACGGGTGTATTGGGGATTTACAGGTGCTACCGGTGGAGTTTCGGATGTTCAAAAATTCTGTATTCTTAGTACTTGCAATTCCAGTTGTTGTGTTCCCCAGGTCTATGCAGGGCCAGACGATCTGTTTTGCTATGATAGGGCCGGCTATAAGCTCTCATCTGCATTTGCGGTCTATGAGCGTCTGACCAACTGGGAAACCCGGGGTGATGGCTTGTTTGATGATGCCACAAGTGCCAACCCGGTTTATTACCCGGGTCCAACGGATATAGCCTCGGGTAAAGTCACATTGGTTCTTAAAGGCATAGGTGATGGGTTATGTGGCGACTCTTTTGACCCGATGGATCTTTCGATCATTCAGGTAGATCCGGAAACTATTGACCTCAATATTGAACATGTTTCCACCAATATTGCGGACGAAACCACGATAGATGTGGGGCTACAGATTGTTGGCCTTGAACCACTGGCCGATTCGGTAACGCTGGAACGACGGGAACGAGGGAAATATCGGTGGGATCCTTTAGCTAATCTGGCCCTTTCCTCCACTGCATACAGTGAATGGGACATG
>JAOUKJ010000569.1 GCA_029882675.1 Cyclobacteriaceae bacterium | reverse complement strand
AATGTATTATTTTTTTTCCACACCATAAAAACAATTATCTTGGGTCACTATGTTTATTGTATCTGAATACTTTACGGCTGTCGTCTTTACAATCATCACCATGCTCTGCTGGGGTTCCTGGGCCAACACCCAGAAACTGGCTGAAAAAACCTGGCGGTTTGAGCTTTTTTACTGGGACTACGTCCTGGGTATATTATTGCTCGCCCTGATATCCGCCTTTACGCTGGGTAGTACAGGCACGGATGGAAGAGGGTTCCTGGCCGATATACAGCAGGCCGAAGCCGAACATATTGGTAATGCCCTGCTAAGTGGGGTTATCTTCAACCTGGCCAATATTCTTTTGGTGGCGGCCATTGCCATTGCGGGTATCGCTGTGGCTTTCCCGGTAGGTATTGGTATTGCATTGGTGCTGGGTGTGTTGATCAACTATGTCGCCACCCCATATGGTAATGTCACCTTGTTGTTTTCAGGTGTAGGCCTGGTGACACTGGCCATTATCTTCGATGCAGTGGCCTATAAAACTAAATCGACCGATAGCCAGAAGGTCTCAACGCGAGGCATACTCATTTCGGTGATTGCCGGTGTCCTCATGTCGCTCTTTTACCGTTTTGTGGCCAAATCTATGGCCGCCGACTTTATAAATCCGGAGGCCGGGATGCTTACACCCTATACCGCTGTGGTTATTTTCTCCATAGGCATACTCATTAGCAATTTCCTGTTCAACACCATCCTGATGAAGAAACCCATAGAAGGCCGGCCCGTCAGTTATGGTGATTATTTTTCAGGCAACTTCAAGACCCACCTGACTGGTGTTCTGGGGGGTGTCATCTGGTGCATCGGCATGTCACTCAATATCATTGCCGCCGGAAAAGCCGGCTATGCCATTTCCTATGGCCTGGGGCAGGGGGCCACGCTGGTAGCAGCCTTGTGGGGTGTGTTGATCTGGAAAGAATTTAAGAATGTATCGCCGCGCACCAATACTTATCTCCTGCTGATGTTTGCCTGCTTTATTGTCGGGTTGGGATTGATTGTGTATGCGGGAATGTGATCAGTGATCAGTTAACAGTTATCAGTTAACAGTTATCAGTTATCAGTTAACAGTTATCATGAGCCCTCATGAAATAGGTTGACAGGTACCCTACCTAAACCCCAAAACATGTGGATAACTTTTTGGTTTAAATACAAAAGTAGGAATTATATTTACATTATCAGGATAAGCGGAGGCCGGCTCTGCTGGGGAGCAACCGGCCAAGGAATAATCCTGATCAACGAAAAAGGCAAATAGCCTGGGGCAGTCCAAAGACATTTGGATTGCCTTTCCTTTTATAGCTCTTTTTTGTTGTGTTTCATGCCTCCAAAAACCCATATCACACATTTTCAAATTTGTACAAATTAAGTTCTGGCTTCTCATTGGTTCTAGCTATTTTGTTCTCAAAATCAACAGGGCTAAGCCATCCAAGCCTTTCTTGCTTTCGCTCATAATTATAAATATACATAATACGCTCCATCTCTTTATCCAATTCATATAAAGAACCCATCTTTATGGTAGGTATTAGGTGGTGTTTTAAAAGGCCATTTCTTTGTTCAGCATAGCCGTTCCTTAAACAATTTTCGGAACGACTAACCTTTACTTCCAATTGTTTAAGCTCACCCAAATACAGGGCCGAAAAATATTGTGATCCTCCATCGGTATGATGGATGCACCCCTCTATGTTTTTCTTTCCCCTTAGCTTTTTCCATTTGACCAAGGCTATTTTTGCGTCAACTGAACGCATCGAATAACCAATATGATAACCTACCATCCTTGAGCTATACACATCGGTCAAACAAAACAAATACTGTCTGGCACCTCCAATATAAACATACGTTAAATCGCCCACTACTACTTGATTAATGTCATTTATGGTTAATCCATTAACCAGATTAGAGTAGTTCCAACTTTGCATTGATGACTGGGTTGTCACTACTCTGATCCGTAAGGGCAACAGACTTAGTCCGTTGATCGAAAGCACTCGTTCAAATTTATTGATGCCAATATTGAACCTGGACTTTATGTTTAGGTTATAAAATAATGACCTGGATCCTGCGCGCCGGTCTTTATGTTCACGATACTCCTTCACAAGGCACTCAATTTTCCGAAGCATTCCCCGATCCTTTTCCAGGCGGGAAACAGCTTGATGAAATCCCTGGCGACTGATACCAGCAAATCGATATAAACTTTCCATTGAGACCCCGTGATCTGTCTGCTTCCCTTTCAGTGATTGTAGTAGTGGGACCATCATTTTTTTTCAAAATCCTCCCCCAAACGCTCCTTGGCTAACTCAAGCAATTCATTTTTATACACCAATTCTACTTGTTGTTTGCCTATATGTTCCAATAATCTTTTGTTCTCCTTTTCCAATTCACGTATCCTGTCAAATTCCTTTCCGTTACTGACTATTATTTGTTCAGGCAACTTGATTTTTCCGAACTTCTTAAGCCACTCTCTTACATTCGCTGTCTTTACCTGGTAAAGTTTACTGACTTCTTGAATTGTGACTTTGCCTGCTTCAATGAGCTTGACCTGTTCTTTCCTGAATTCTTCACTAAAGCGACGTCTTCTACGTTCTTCTGTTGTCATAATAGATAAATTTATAAAAACTTATCCACATTTTTGGTGTCAACCTATTTCATGAGAGTGCATCAGTTATCAGTTAGTGTGGGGGTGTGGAAGGTATTATGGGGATGGAACTGGCCCTAATCCCATAACGTCACCCTGAGCTTACCGATGGGTCTCACTATCAGTGGGCAGTCAACAGTACGCAGTACGCAGTAGGCAGTAGGCAGTATGTGTGGGGGTGTGGAAAGGCCAATGGGGGTGAAACTGACCCTAATCCCACAACGTCACCCTGAGCTTACCGATGGGTCTCACTATCAGTGGGCAG
>JAOUKJ010000079.1 GCA_029882675.1 Cyclobacteriaceae bacterium | reverse complement strand
CAAGCCTAACCGCTCCGTGGAGGTTCGAGCCCTCCCCTTACAGCTAAAAGGTCACTGCATATTGCAGTGACCTTTATTTTTTTCAAAAAACCATTCATAAAGATATCAAAATGAATTATTCGGGGGCAAAGCCCCGAAGTATAAAATGGAGATTAATGTTATTTCCGATCCTGAGGGTTCGGGAATTAAACCACTTTTTGATTAAATTACTGTATGATCATGTGACCTGGGATGGGAAAGGTATATCATTTTGGCGTCAATACAGATCCCAGTCACCATTCAGGTAATATTTATAGAGTACGGGATGGTGTATGCGGTTGACCTCAACGGGATCATTTTCATCCATAAATACCTGTTTTCCAAAGGAAGTCATGAGTGTCATTGATTCATTATTAACAAAACGGGTATCCAGGCCATCAAAACTCAGACGTTGAGCAATGGGCTTCAGGCTGTCTTGTTTTATACCCTTCGCCCCCAATATCCATCCCCATTCACCCAGTGTCAGCACCTGGTTATGCAAAGGGAGTGTTGCGAAATCAGCTTCGCCCATCGTTTTTTCTATACAATGAAATGCTCGGGCAGCATAATATGGGCTACCGGCCTGGGTGATGAGAACACCTCTGGGCCGGAGTCGTTTATAACATAAGCGATAAAATTCATAGGAGTAAAGTCTACCCAACTCAATGGTTTTCGGATCAGGCAGATCAATAATGATTGCATCAAAAAAATCATTTGTTTCTTCCAGATAGATAAAACCATCCATATTGATGATTTCCAACAGTTCACTATTCATGGCATTTTTATTCATCCCGGTAAGCAATGGATGTTCCCGACCCAGGTTCGTCATTGCCGGATCCAAATCCACAAGCACCATCTTTTCCACTGAAGGATATTTCAATATTTCGCGAATAGCGCCACCATCACCTCCTCCAAGTATCAGTACATTTTTTGGCATACCTGCCAGTTTCATAGCCGGGTGTACCAGTGGTTCATGATACATCTCTTCATCCAGGGAACTGAGCTGTTGGTTGCTATTGATAAATAAAAAGAAATGACCACGTGACTGGGTAATTACAATTTTCTGGTATTTACTTTGCTCACTATATACCACTTTGTCCCTGTAGCGCATATTTTCACCAAACGCAATGATATCATTGGCAAACCAGACTCCTGCCAAAAGCACCAAAACCACTGCCGAGGTAGTGAAAATTAGTTTTCTTCTAAATACAACATCCAATTGATCGTATAACATATATACCAGGGAACAAGCCACCAGAAAATTGATACTACCCAGTATAAAAGGTGTATAGGTCAGTCCGAGGTATGGCAAGCCAATAAAAGCAAAGAACATCCCTCCCACAAGGCTACCGTAATAGTCATTTTCCATCACAGAGCTTACATTAATTCGCAGCTCCTCATACTCATTATTTAAGCGAATAACCAGTGGAATCTCCAGGCCGATCAGCAGGCCAATCAAAACTGACATTCCATAAATCAGCAATGAGCTGTCGCCATAATATGCCGAGGCCAGATATGCAAATACAGATACAAAGGCTGAAAGAATGGACAGGGTATATTCAATAGCAATAAACTTTAAAATCAGGTTGTTCTCCAAATATTTACTAATCCTGCTACCGAGCCCCATGCTAAAAAGCATTATACTCACGATCATCGTCCATTGGAATACCGAATCGCCTATAAAATAGGTAGCCAGTGTTGATAATACATATTCGGCCACAATCCCTGATAGGCCGGTAGCAAAAAGAGCCAGTTTAAGAATGCCTGAACGATACTTCATATGTTAAGAATGGGTATATGCGTGTCCCGCAGTCGCGGGAGGGTATATGGGTATATTGGTATCCCGCAGTTGCGGGAGGGTATATGGGATAAAGGGGTTATGCTTCAAAACTTCCGATCAATCACCTGTTGCGTATAAATCATTTAATCGACACCAAAATTCAGGAAGGGGAATAAATATTACAGCGCCCAGGTAATCAGTACTGAACCACCCACATAGGCAAACGCCTCGATTAGTGCAGCCCCAATATTGGGTTTTTCCTGATTAATCAGTTCATCAGTAAGGTTGCGTCCGGGCAGAAGAATTTTATCCGCAAAAATACGTACCAGCGGAAGCATGATCAATCCGATGGAGACATCAATACCAACATCTTCCAGTGTTATGATCCAACTTTCAAAATCGTGCATCAAGGCAAACCTGATCAGGTTAGCGATCGCAATCATAGCTCCTGCAAAACCAATACCTACGGCCACATTGTCCTTTTCGATGTGCTCATGGATATCATAGGGTGTAATGGCATTGTATATCAAAGAAGTAATGAACAAAACGGCCTGACCAATAACCCAGTACAAAATGGCAGTGACTATAGGGCCGCCAAATCCAGCACCTTCACCACTTATGGCTCCAAGAATAATAAGTCCGGTAGCAACCGCATTGGCTCCTTCCACAACACCTGTACCCGCATTTTTATCCTGAAGTATCTCTTTCTTCGTACTAAATTTTCGAAGGATCAACTTATCATTGATTTTCATGGAGAGGTTAAGCAGCAGAATGGCCAGAACGCCATATACGCCTATGTCCATCATATCGTACAACAATCCACCGGAATCGCCCATCACCGCGCTCCCAATAGCCAGCAACAAGCCGGTAAAGTACCCTACATACGACAGGGCAAAGGCGAGGTTGTCATTTTCCACCAGTTCCCACGAAACTTTGGTGCCGGGATTGAATATTTTATAGGCAAATTTTCCCAGTAAAAAAAGCACAAAAGAAGCCGCTAAATAAACCAGGGTTGCCAGTAAGCCATCAAGATATTGCATGTGTTTATGTTTATCAGGTTAGGTGAAAGTAAAAAAACTATTTGCCGTATCCCCCTCCACTCGACCGGGTACTGCTTCCATAACGTGAAGTAGAGCGGGTGGTTCGGCTACCTACCCGATCGTCAAAGCTACTTCCTGACGTGCTGCCTGAACTACTTCTTGATGAATAGCCCGAGCCACTTCTGCCGCTGTAATTATTTCCAAAGGTAGTCCCTGTGCCATAATACCGCCCTCCGTTCCAGCTTGTGCCATAAAAAACGCGACCGGTACCATAGTAGTTGGTTCTGTAATCGGAATAAAAGGCCCGGGTAACAGGGTAGTTTATCAGGTTGAACATGGTACTCATAAACAGATACTGTTCAAAGAATGTCCATCGGTTGGTTCCTTCCACTTCTTTCCATTGCCCGAATTTTGGGTTACCTATATATAAGTTATACCCTGGAGGGGAAACCTCCTTAACCAATTTTCCATCTTCACCCCGATGTGCCAACTCCATTCCCATGTGTTCTTTGTGCTCATTATACTCCGCTTCACTCACCCGTTGCCAGGCAGTGATTCTTGCCTCAGGTTTATCCTTGGTTTTTTCCTCTATTATTTTGTATTGATGGAAATACTCCTTAAAAAAAATTCCACTAGATTCGACATCATTCAATACGACCATAAAAGGGCGGTCAGCGGGTATTTCCTTTATCACTCCATCAAGGGGGCTTACAGTGGGTTCTTCACTCCCCCCGCAGGAAGACATCATCATTGTTGCCACGAAAAGCGATACAATTTTAACAGAATTAAAGGTCTTCATTATATGTGTTTTAAATATAATATTATACCAGTTTATACCGGCAAGCAAAGTTACAGTTGTTATATGATGGTTTAAATATAATAAAAATTATTGTCCTGGAATAATATTTGAAATATCATAATCTTTGATCACCACACCTGCTGAGGCTTCAATATTGCGTTCATCCCACTGAATAATACCTATGACCTTATCTTCGTCTTCATTAAACAGCTCCCAGCTTATCATTGACGCTGATTCGCCGGCATTTTCACCTTTGGTGATGTCGGTGAAATACCCCGCACTGTCTGATTCCAGATAATAGGTCTCATTTTCATAAACAATACGTTCAGGAGGGGATTCGTTTTTAATAATATAGTCTTTTATCCCATCACCCAGCAGGCGCATTTTCACCGGGCGTGTCACCGTCAGGTACATCTCACCTTTATCTTCCACATCCAGATAGACCACATCATCACCGGAATCGAGCATAAAGCCATAAGAAAAGTTATTATTACCCCAATCATATTCGTACATCTCTTTAATGACCCAGGATTTCAGATCGTAATCGAGAATAAAACCAATTTTAAGGTCCTTCACTGTGAGGTTCGTCACATCGTACTCAGGCTCCTTTTCTTTCTTTTTTAAAAAATCAAATAGTCCCATATTAGCCGAATATTTTTTTATACAAATATAATATGGCAAGCAGGCCCAACGTAATAAGGCCTAATTTAAAAAGAAAGCTAAAAAGAAACCCCAGTATAAAAAAGATTACTGCCAGGGCAATAGCGAATTTAAAAATATCAGACATTGCCATATCGTTTGCTCAATTTGATGTATTTTTCTTATTTAATAACGCAGACACAAAAAAATAACCTCCCGGGTTTCGAGAGGTTAATCCGTATTGATTATTCTGACTTGCCCAATCCCATTTTCGCCTTTAGCGCTGCCAGATCATCCGATGCCTTTAATTCAGAAGCTCCTGCCCCAATAGCTGAATCCAGTTCTTCGTCTAAGCTTCTGCTTTCATTGGCTATATCACCATATGATTCCGCGAGTGCTTCCTCTTGCTCCACCTTTTCTTTCATGCGCTCCAACATTGAAACCGTTCCGGTGGAATCGATCTGTGCAAGTTGCTTGTTGAGTTTTTGTGTAGCTGAGCTCACCTTTACACGCGCTTTTAGTGTCTTCAACTCATTTTCATAATGTGAAATATTAGACCTGATTTTTTTCACATTCACATCCAATTGAGAAACGCTATTTTCAAAGCGGTTTTGTTCATCCAATGATCGTGCAGCAGCCTGAGCGCACTCATCTTTTTTCACCAAGGCCTCACCAGCCAAGCGGTCTGCCTCAGCGGCATCAATACCGCCTGATTGGGCCTTTTTTAATATAAGCATGGCCTTCTGCTCATAATCTGTCGCTTTCTTCTTATTGTTTTCCGCTTCATTCCGGGCACGTATGGCCATAGCCTTTACTTCTGCCAGGGCTTTTAGGCTCTCATCCAAATCCTTTTTCAGATCCCTGATGCCCTGCTCGGTCAATTTGATGGGGTCTTCCAATTTGTCCAGTGCAGAATGTGCCTCTGCCTGTCCCATTTTAAACATTCTACTAAATATTCCCATTTTCTAAAATTTTAAATTTCTAATCATATTATAACTACAAAAGCAGGTAGGTTATACTGCCGAAAGGGAAATGATCTGCCTGGAGTGCTCACTCAACAAGAGCGCCAATGAATTTATGGTCGCTTCCAGTTCGTTGAGGTCCAGGTTTTCCAATTCATGGGTATTTCTAAACAATACTTTTCTTCCTGATTCATCTACGGCAAAAGCACCGTGGATAAAATCCCTGTTCATTTGTAACAGCTTCAGGTAAGTATCCGCTGCCCCGTTTTTGATTTCAAAAATATACTGCTCAACAATCAATATTGGATCAGCAATTCCCAACACCAGGTTTTTAATTCCACTTTCTTCATTTTCAACCACAATAACACCATCTTCCATGTCTTCAAATGTAATGGTATGACCCAGTTCAAGTAAATAATCTTTAACCTTTGAAAAGTTATCTTCCATGATTTTTGTAATAAATTGTTTGCGAATTATGATAAATCAAATGTATTAAAAATTATTCGAAATTCATCATACTATTCCTGTTTGTCATTTACACTCTCCCGCTCAACGAGGCGGTGCCCTGAACCTGAGTATCATCTTCATTTTCTGCTATATTTTAATTACTTTTATATTAACACGGAGAAAAAATACCTGGTAAAATTTCTCGTTTTATAACCGTGATGATTATGTTTACGTAAATATATTCTAAAGGTTTTAGATATGCTCATTTTTTTAGCAATTTAATTTATGTCACATATTGGAAACAACATCCGAAAGGTTCGCATGGTAAGAAAAATGAGCCAGGCAGAATTTGCTAAACTATTCCATTTGGCCAGACCCAGTGTTGGTGCCTGGGAAGAAGGCCGTTCAGAACCAAAAACAGATACTTTGATTGCAATAGCGAAGTATCTTCAGATTTCAATTGACGCCCTGGTTACCCGCGAGCTAACGGTAGATGATCTGTTCAGCCTTCGTTCTTTTAAGGAAAAAATGGATCGCGTACACGGGCATGGAAATGAAAAGCTCAAAAAAACAGCATCATACCCGATAAAGTATGTGCCGTCTGCTAAATATTTTGAATACATTGTCAACTTTGATAAGGCGGATTTTATCGACCAACTGGAAGAAATAAATGTACCCCTGATAAAAATCCCCACTTGCCGTGCCTTTGAACTCACTGGCAGTGAAATGGAATTTAACCAGCAAGGACTTCACCACGGTGACATCATCGTTGGCAAGCCGGTGACATCAGACAAAATTACACCGGGCAGGATATACATTATTGTGACTGAACAAACCTTATTGATCAGAAGACTGGATCAGGCAGAAAAGAACAAGCTCATTTTCACTTCAGACGATCCTAACTATGAATCCATCACAATTGACGAACCAGAAATATTGGAACGATGGGAAGCTATGGTGGCTATATCCGCCTGCCTCAATCCACCTACAAGGTTAGAAGAACGCGTTTTGTTACTGGAAAAAAAGATCGATAAATTAAACGGCTGTTAAAAAACATATAAAAAGGGTGAAACCTTTTGGCCCCACCCTTTAACAGGTTTCTCATCTCTGTATTTTAATGCTTTTAGTCTCTGCTTTCAATTCATTGACCACAGCGTTTATTACACAAAACACACTAAAGGTAACCAACGAGGGTATAAATATAGCATATTTTCATTTTACAGCCTATCTTTTTAATAATACAACAATAACACATGGATCCTCAACGGATCCATGTGTTCGAGCAATAATAAAAATATTACTATGGTATTATCTTATGTCAAAACAAATGTACAAGCTGTTTTATCAGATGTAAATACCTAAAAATGGGTATTTTTCCATTGATACCGTATAAATACCAGTAATGCGACTTGAATTTCTTAATTTTGCATCGGACAGAAAGTTTTTCCTCTCCGAATGTGATAGTTTATAACAGGTTTGTCGTTGCGTTTTTTATCATTTTGGGTTGTTGCTGTTACGTACCATCAAAAGACCCGACAGGCAGGTTATATGAAGCGTGAAATAACATATGAAAAAAGTTGCCTTTTATACACTGGGTTGTAAACTCAATTTTTCGGAGACCTCCACTATTTCCAGGATGTTTGAAAAAAAGGGCTACCAAAAGGCCGAGTTTACAGACCGACCGGATATTTACATCATTAACACCTGTTCTGTCACCGAAAATGCAGACAAAAAATGCAGAAAGGTAGTAAAAGAGGCTCGTAATATATCTCCTGATGCTTATATTGCCATCATAGGTTGTTATGCACAGCTTAAACCCAAATCTATTTCTGAAATACCCGGTGTGGATGCGGTACTCGGTGCTGCTGAAAAGTTCAGACTCATTGAATTGCTTGATGGATTTATAAGGAAACCCACACCTGAAGTACATGCAACAGAAATTCAAAATGCCAATTCCTTTTCCAATGCCTGGTCTTTGCATGATCGCACCCGCACCTTTCTCAAGGTACAGGATGGGTGTGACTATTCCTGCTCTTTTTGCACTATCCCACTTGCCCGGGGAAAAAGTCGCAGTAACAGCATTGGGAATGTGGTAGATGATGCAACAGCCATTGGGAAACAAGGTGTAAATGAGATTGTATTAACGGGGGTGAATACCGGTGATTTTGGCATTATTAACGGTGAAAGAAAAGAATATTTCATTGACCTGATCAAAGCACTTGATCATACGCCCGGAATAAAACGCTTCCGGATATCTTCTATTGAGCCAAATTTACTCACTGATGAAATTATTGACTTTGTTGCCCATTCAAATAAATTTGTCCCTCATTTCCACATCCCGCTCCAATCCGGTACCGATCAAATATTAAAAAAAATGCAACGCAGGTACCTCACGGACACTTATATAAGCCGGGTTAAAAAAATCAAAACCATGATGCCTGATTGTTGTATCGGGGTTGATGTCATTGTAGGCTTTCCCGGGGAAACAGAAAAAGATTTTCTCGACACTTATCATTTTCTCAATGAGTTGGACATCTCCTATTTACATGTATTTACCTATTCAGAAAGGGAAAACACTCTTGCTGCCACGCTGCCTGGAGTGGTTGAAATAAAAGAACGTAACAGACGATCAAAAATGCTCAGGTCTTTGTCTGAGAAAAAACGTCGTTTTTTTTACGAAAGTCAATTGGGAAATATAAAGGAAGTACTCTTTGAACAAGAAGTGAAGGACGGGTTGATAAGCGGGTTTACTGACAATTATATTCGGGTAAGCACCCCTTATGATCCCATGCTAACAAATACGTTATGTGCTTTTCGATTAAACAGTATAGCGTCAAACGGAGAATTCGTTGAAGGTGAAGAGGTAGTCATTAACACCGGTTATCAACCAAACAACGCTACTTTAACTTAGCTTCCAGTTCCAAGATACGTTGCTGGTATTCTTTTTCCTTTCGCTCAATTTCTTCCTGTGTAGCGGTAAGTTCTTCCATATTTTGACGCATCTCTTCTTCCTGACTACGCATTTGTTCAGTATTATACTGAGCCTCCTGCAATAACGTTTTTGTAATTTCTGCGGTTTTGATCCCGGATACTGCTGCTGCAATATTTTCACCAAGTTTTTCAGTAAACTCTACTTCATAATCTTCAAACACCTTAAACCCGGCTAATTCAATAACCCCCACCAATTCTTCATTAAGCAACAGTGGTATAATAAGTATACATGCTGGGGTTGACTCACCCAATCCAGAAGTGATTGTCACATAGCCTTGGGGAACCTCTTTGAGTAACACGGTTTCCTTTTCTTTAAAGACCTGTCCGAGCAATCCTTCTCCGGGCTCTATTCTTTTGTTTTGAAATTTCTTACTATCGTAAGCATAAGTAGCCATGAGGTTTAAAAACTGATCGTCACCCTCCTCATCCAATATATAAATACTTCCCTGGTTAGCTTTAATATATTTAACCAGATTCACAATAATCTCATTACAAAGTGACTTCAGGTCGGCCTCATCCGAACGAAGCACTGCTATAAATTTGGTCAATCCTTCCGTAGTCCAGAGTTGTCTCTTTTCTCTTTCTTTATATTCCTTCAGTGTATTTTTTAATTTATTAAAAACCCCAAGAATCTCATTATCTGCCTCATCACATTTTGCATCATAATTCCCTTCAATCAGGGTATTGATATAACTGGCGAATTTTTTTGGCCTGCTGCTCTCAACCTCTAGTTTTGAGGTTAATTCAGCTTTTAAAGCTAAAATGTATTTTCCAACAAAATATGCGGTAGCTGCCAATACCAAAGGAGCAAAATCAATGATGTAATGTATTGGAGTTACTTCATGTAGCTTAACCACATTATCGAAGGTTATGCTAAGCCCTTTACTCACCATATCCAGCACTAATGCAAATACAGGAAAAATAAAGCCCACAATAAATCCCAATAACGTAAACCGTGTGATGATGTCCTTTGCCTTCATATCAACAATAAAAAGATTAACGGCTTAAATGTAATAAATAAAATCCAATGGAATAGCACGAGGATTAACTTCATGTGACTTCTTCATGTAATTCGATGGTCTCTAATAACACTTTTGTTCGAATAACCAGATCCGGGCAATTTAATTATTGAACCATTCATCGGTAAGTGTCAGCAACTCACCGAATAATTTTTACATTAAAATTACGGCTTCCTACTTTTCATCAATCGATTAAATAGAAGAGAGCCAAGATGACAAAGAAGTTAATTATTATTACGCTTTTAATAATAACGTATTTTACCCCGAAAGTAAACGCTCAAACACCTGGCCTGATATACAAACCTGCCGGCACCGGGGCAGCTGTACTTGATCCTAACGGCGATGGTTATTCATCACAAGACACTTTCGGGTTTATCAGTAATGACGAAACAGAAAGTGAAATACCTTACACTCCCCTGCCTGTCCTTGCAGGAGGCGAACCTGATAGTGATCTTGGGCCAGGACCGGACTGTGGATTTACTGACCTGGTAAAATCTGCTGATAATGAAACCATTTATACTTATTCAGATGGGACAAACCTCTTTTACCGATTTCGGTTGGGAGGAACGGCCAGTAATTCAAAAGGATATAGTATTTTACTTGATACCGACCAAAAGTTTGGTTTCACCGGCCCCAACGCTGATCCAAACGCAGTAACAGGTAATCCTGGCTTTGAAATTGAAATTATTCTCATGACCAACTTCGGAGTTGGCCTTTACGATATTGACGGGACCACTACACCTACTGAGATGGGATCTGCTACAACAGACAGACCCTTTGATGACTATGCACAGAAGTCTATTGCCCTCACTGACATATGCGGAGATGATGATTATTTCTATGATTTTTATATCCCCTGGGCGGACATCAGCTCATATTTTCCGTCCGTAAACAGTGCTACTCCTTTGAGAATGGTGGGTATGACCGTCATCAATCCAAATCCGGCTATTGGGAATAATGGGGTAAGTGATCTTGGGGGTATTGATGATGCATTAGGTATTACTGATGCTTTGTGGGAAGACCTGATTGATGTTTTTCCTCCTACCTCGGGCGATGACCTTGCCGGAGGAGGTGAAGTATTACCCCGTGCCGAATGTCCTGCCATTAATGGCCCTATTGCCGTTGGTGCAACAGCAATTAGTGGCACATCAACTGAAGCGGACGGCACAACCATCACCGTATTTAAAGATGGCGTTTCCGTTGGAACAACAACAACATCCGGTGGTACCTGGACATTGAGCGGGCTAACAGCCCTTGCTTCAAATCAAATAATTACATCCACGGCCATCCTTTCAGGTGTGAAATCCACCTCAATTGATAACTGTAGTACACAAACCGTTGGGGCCATTTGCAGTAATCCCCCTACCAGCCTTGCTGTACTTTCCGGAACAAAGGGGATCTCAGGACTTTCTGACGCTGTAGACGGCAGCACCGTTACTTTATATGCGTATAACACCGGGACATCAAACTGGGATGTATGGGGTACTTCGACGGTCGCAACAGGAGCCTGGTCAGTAAGTTGTGGAACAGGAAATTGCCTTCCACCAGGGGCATATTATGCTACTGTACAGGCCGGGGGTGAATGTGAATCAATTCCATCAGCTATTATTTGCCACGGACTGGTCAGTTCTACAGCTGCGACAATTACAGTAACAACACCTCCCACAACAACTACAACAACATCTATTACAGGTACACTGGCCGCCACCCCTGCAACTTCCGCTGTATTAGAACTTTATATTAATGATATTGCCAGTGGTTTCACTACAACAACATCAACAACTTCATGGATCATATCAGGGATTAGCGGGCTTGCAGAAGGTGATAACCTGACGGTATACACCACAGAATCCGGCCTCTGCCCGGTGGTTTCAACAAACAGCGTCACAGTCCAAACCCAGTCGGTATCTCCAATTATTGTTGGATCATATTGCACCAACACTACCATTACAACAATTAGTGGCATCTCTCCGGA
This sequence comes from Cyclobacteriaceae bacterium, assembly GCA_029882675.1. GTDB lineage: Bacteria > Bacteroidota > Bacteroidia > Cytophagales > Cyclobacteriaceae > JAOUKJ01. The sequence goes on along the minus strand of JAOUKJ010000079.1, from coordinate 51 downwards.
ACCTGTAGGAGCACTCATTACTTTATATTCCAGTGGAGTATCTCCAGTTAC